>CAQBGY010000600.1 GCA_948759685.1 uncultured Eubacterium sp. | reverse complement strand
TCAACAAGCCGTATGCTGATGACAAAAGAGCAAAGAATGAATACAATAAATGGTTTTCGCAGCCATTAAAGTTATTCCATACTGCTGGAATTCTTGATGCAGATTTTTCGACACGCCCTGCCACATATTCAATAAAGAATGAGGAGTTATTGGATTATATTTCCCGGCGTGAAAGAAACTCGTACAACTTTCTATATTGTTACTTTTCAAAGGTTCTGAAGGATAGTGGCTTTTGGCGATATTTTGAAGAATATTTGCATAATGTAACTGATAATCGCATTGCTGCCAAAAATGAGTTATATGATAGATATTATCGTTTGATAAGTGGGAATACTCCAACACAATCCAAATTGGACATATATCGAATGTTTCACAAGGTGTTGAATGTGTTGGCGACTGAACATAATGTTCCCGGTAGCAGTGGAAAGGAGGCACGAATGTTCTCTGATTTGATGTACAATCGTAAGAATTGGCGGGATTTGAACAAGGAGAAATCCATTACACGGCAGGAAGCGGCTGAGGAGCATATTGATGAACAACAAGAAGCATATAATTCCTACTATGTTCAGAAAGCAACGAATCTGCTGAAGAAAATTCAAAAAGAAAGTGAGGTGCATGACTCATGGGCAAATGGGTCAGCAACCCATGCTCACCACATCTTCCCTAAAGCACAGTATCCTCAGATTGCTCACTATATTGAGAATCTTATTATGTTGACAGCAACCCAGCATAACACAAAAGCACATCCAAACAACAATACTCAAATGATTGATAAGGATTATCAATTAGTTTGTTTGTTGGCGAAAGCGGATACAATTGAGCAATCGTTAAGGCGAGTGGGCGAAAGGTATTATCGCAAAGAGTCTTTCCTATTTGTGATAAAGACTGGCTTAGATTGTGAGTTGAGTATGCAGCTCTCATTCCAAGACATTAAGAATTGTTTAATCCAAATATATAATAGAGCTTAAAATGGCTAAACGAGGAATAAAAGTCATAGACCTATTTTGCGGCATTGGAGGACTCTCTCAGGGCTTTGTCCAAGAGGATTTTAATGTCGTTGCAGGCTTTGACGTTGATGAAACCTGCCGTTTTGCATATCAAGCCAATAATAACTCAAGATTCTATAATACTGATATAACCGCATTAGAGGGCAAAAAATTAAAAAAATTATATGGGAAATCATTGAAAATTTTAGTAGGATGCGCTCCGTGCCAACCATTTTCTTCCTATAGTTTCAAGATTAAGGAAAAAGATTCCAAAAAAGTGAATTTGCTGTATTCTTTTCTTAAGCTTGTTCAAGAAACAGACCCAACTATTATTTCAATGGAGAATGTTCCCCAATTGACCAGATTTGACAATGGCCAAATTTTTAATGATTTCTGTATTGGTCTTGAAGCATTAGGTTATAAATATTCCTATCAGATAGTTTATTGTCCTGATTATGGCATTCCACAAAGGCGTCGTCGCCTTGTATTATTGGCGTCAAAACTTGGGGGAATTAAGCTTATGTCACCTACCCATGAAAAGTCATCCTATGTAACTGTTAGAGATGTCATTTCAGATCTTGCCCCAATAAACGCGGGGGAAACAGATCCTAATGATTCCCTACATAAAGCGCGTGTCCTTTCTGATATTAATTTAAGACGAATACAAGTATCTACGCAAGGAGGAAGTTGGAGAGATTGGCCAGAGGAATTGATTCTGACTTGTTTTAAGAAAGAATCAGGAAGAACGTATAGTAGTGTTTATGGCAGGATGAGATGGGATGAACCAGCTCCAACAATGACAACACAATGTACTGGATTGGGTAATGGTCGCTTTGGCCATCCAGAACAAGATAGAGCTATATCTCTTAGAGAAGCTGCTCGATTTCAAACATTTCCAGATACATACAAATTCTATGAAGATGACGCGAACTTCAATCCCTCAGTTATTTGTCGTCAAATAGGAAATGCAGTTCCTCCTCTCTTAGGGCGTGTTATAGCAAAAAGCATTAAGAAACATCTACAAATTCATGGTATATGGCGAAGAAAAAAAGACAACTGACACCTGAACTCGCGGCTCAATTGGAAGATCAATTGGCTTCCGCAAGTATGCCATACAATTACGATACAAAAGAATATCCAATTGAGGTAATCTTAGCAAAATATGCTAAGGAGGAAATATTTGTACCTCCCTATCAACGAGATTTTATATGGAAAGCGAGTCAGAAAGCTTGTTTTATAGAATCACTATTTTTAGGAGTCCCAATAATGCCGATATTTGTTTCAGTCTCCGGTGATAATGCAGAATTGGAGGTTATAGATGGATCTCAGCGTATTCGTACAATTGTAGAATATTGCAATAATAATCTGAAATTGCAAGGATTGGAAGCATTGACGATGTTGAATGGGACATATTTTTCTGACCTACCAATATCACGACAGAATAAATTTAAATTACGTGATATCCGTGTCCATGTTGTAACAGACAAAGCCGATGCCGCTACTCGTGCCGATATATTCAAAAGAGTCAATACAAGTAGCTCACGTTTAACTCCAAGTGAAACAAGAAAAGGAGCCTACCAAAGTGAGTTCTATCAATTTATCATTGATTCTGCAAAAGATCCTTTGTTGAGAGAACTTTGTCCTATCTCAGAAAGTAAGATAAAACGTGGTGAATATGATGAGTTGGTTCTTCGATTCTTTGCATATTCAGAGGAATATCTGAAGTTTAAACATGATGTAGCACCATTCTTGGATGCTTTTGTCAAGAATCATAAGGACAACTTTGATAAAGATGCACTTAGCTCGAAATTCCAACGAATGCTTAGTTTTGTAAAAAACACATTTCCGAAGCCATATTTTGCTCGGTCTATAAATGATGGAAGTACGCCTCGCGTTAGATTCGAGGCATTATCAGTAGGCGTTCATCTTGCATTGGAGGAAGATAGTTCAATTCATCCTACGAATTTTGAATGGCTAAATTCAATAGAATTTAAACGACATACAACTTCGGATGCCAGTAATAATCCGGGCCGTCTGCGTGACCGGGTCGAATTTGTAAGAGATGTCCTTTTAGGTAGAATTACATCCTTTACTTATGCTGACAACGAGGAGTGAATTTGCACGTCGCTTAAGCGAAATTGATTCCTACTTTTCTGTTCTATCACCATTGGACAGCTGTTCTTGTGTCTTTGAAAGTCGAGATTTATCTGGAACTGTT
>CAQBGY010000599.1 GCA_948759685.1 uncultured Eubacterium sp. | reverse complement strand
TATCTCCTACCTATTCAATTACCAGAATGACGATACCATGCGCAATGCAGATGGTTCCTCCTATCCATTCCATGAACTTTTTGATGATACATTGGTGGACATTGCTAACTTTAATCTGGATATTTTCTCCGTTCAGACTGGCGGCGAGGAAAAAATAAAGCTGTTTGAGCCTATCTCCCAGTATGTCATTGAGAGCGCAAAAAAGCCCCTGTTCTGTCGTGCCATCATCAATAAGCTGGTAGAGTTTAACTTTGCCGAGGTGTTTGAGCAGAAATATGACTTCTTTGCACAAATCTTTGAGTATCTTATCAACGACTATAACAAGGATTCCGGCAAGTATGCTGAATACTATACACCCCATACCATCGCTACCATCATAGCAAGAATTATGGTACAGAGTGAGGTCAGCAATGTAACGGTGTATGACCCAGCCGCCGGTTCCGGTACGCTGGTACTGGCTCTAGCCCACCAGATCGGCGAGAAGAATTGTACCATCTATACCCAGGATATCTCTGCCAAATCCAACGAGTTTCTGCGCCTGAATCTGATTCTGAATAACCTTGTCCACTCCTTGGGCAACGTGGTACATGATGATACTTTGATCGCTCCCCGGCACCTGAACGCCCGGAAAAACGGATTAGCCAAATTCAACTATATCGTCAGTAATCCGCCGTTCAACATGGATTTCAGCGATAATCGGGAGACGCTGGCAGGAGAGAACCACAAAGAACGGTTCTTTGCTGGTGTACCGAAGATCCCTCAAAAGAAAAAGAGCAGCATGGATATATACCTGATGTTCTTGCAGCACATTATTTACTCCATGGATGATACGGCAAAAGCCGCTGTTGTTGTTCCCACAGGGTTTTTGACCGCCGGTTCTGGAATCCAGAAAAAAGTTCGGGAGCATTTAGTGCGTCAACGTATGCTCCGGGGCGTGGTTTCTATGCCTTCTAACGTATTTGCTAACACCGGTACCAATGTCTCCGTACTCTTTCTGGATAAGGAGAATAAGGACGGCAAAGTGATTTTGATGGATGCCTCCAAGCTGGGAACGAAGGAAAAGGTAGACGGTAAAAATCAGAAAACTGTACTCAGCGAGGAGGATATGGCCCTTATCGTTGACACCTTCAACGCCGGACAACCAGTAGATGATTTCTGCGCGGCGGTCAGTTATGAGGACATTGAACAAAAGAAGTTATCTTTCTCTGCGGGTCAGTATTTTGAGGTGAAGATTGAATATGTGGAGCTGACACAGGAGGAATTTAATCAAAAAATGAACGGTTTTGCTATGCGGCTGAACGCATTATTTTTAGGGAGTCGCCAACTGGAAGACGAAATCAAGAAGCAGTTGGAGCAGGTGAAGTATGAATAAACTGACTAAGTATGCGTTTGCCGATTTGTATGCAATGGCATCTGGAATATCAACCACGAAAGAGCAAGCAGGACATGGCAGACCTTTTGTTTCATTCAGTACAGTATTCAACAACTACTTTCTTCCTGATACTTTGCCAGATTTGATGGACACATCATTGAAGGAACAGGAGACTTATTCGATAAAAAAGGGAGATATCCTTGTTACCCGTACCAGTGAGACAATAGACGAATTGGCAATGAGCTGTGTAGCTGTTAAAGATTATCCAAGTGCTACATATAGTGGATTTACTAAGCGGCTTCGCCCATTAACAACCGGAATTGCATACGATAAATACCTTGCATTTTATTTGAGAGGATATTTATTCAGAAAAGCTGTTACAAACAATGCCTTCATGACTTTGCGTGCCAGCTTCAACGAAGATATTTTCTCTTTTCTCAGTTTATATCTTCCTGATTACCAAGAACAAGTTAAAATTGGAGATATGCTCTATAATATGGAGCAAAAGATTCAACTTAACAAGCAAATCTGCGCTGAACTGGAAGCCATGGCAAAGACCCTCTACGACTACTGGTTCGTGCAGTTCGATTTCCCAGACGGGAACGGCAGGCCCTACCGCACCTCCGGCGGCGAGATGGTCTGGAATGAGCAGTTGAAACGGGAGATTCCGGAGAGGCGGGAGATTGGAAGAATTGGACAATTAGGTTCCATTGTATCTGGTGGGACACCGACTACATCATGCGCTGACTATTATTGTGATAAGGGGTTTGCATGGATCACACCAAACGATTTATCCGGGAATGAGGATAAAATGTTTGTGTGCCATGGAGAAAGGGACATTACACAAAGTGGAATCGACAATAGTTCAGCAGTTCTAATGCCCAAACATTCTGTGCTGCTGAGTACACGAGCGCCGATTGGCTACCTGGCAATCGCTGATAATGAACTATGCACAAATCAGGGATTCAAATCAATTATACCAGATGCCGGATACCATGAGTATTATATCTATTACTTGTTAAAACGGAATATCCCCGCTATCTCGCAACAAGGGGTTGGGACTACATTCAAGGAAGTATCCAAAGAGACACTATCTAATTTCGGATTACTCTTGCCTCCTAAACACGTTGCAAATGAGTTTGCAGATGCGATCTCTAGCTTGTGTGAAAATCGACGTGCCCTTGAAAAAGAAAATCAGGAATTGACGGAACTCCGTGACTGGCTCCTGCCCATGTTGATGAATGGACAGGCCAGGGTGGAATGAGGTGAAGTGATGAGCAGTTTAGTGTTAGATTTGCAGCAGGAGGTATTAAAACCTGACTGCGATATTTTGAACGCTCTACGGAAGGCACATTTGATTGCCGCAAAATTGAAACTGGCAGAGTTTGATTCATGGATTATGTCTGAACTAAACGGATACAAGGGAGGTCAATTAGATTTTCCCCAATACCGCATTGTTAGAGGTGTCTTAAAGGCCAGAAATCCGTATAATGGCTGGATTCCTGTGCAATTCGCAGACAATAAAACAGAGACTCTCTTTTCTTCCAGAAAGCTCCCCATGCCAATATCCGAAATTATCGAATTAAACAACAACTCATCAGGAGCCTTTCATATACAGCTTCCCGCAGAAGCGACAAACTTTATTATGGAAATGTCCGATATGCCTATGCCCATGCAAACTATTCTTTCTATTAGCACGCATTACCTCAAGAGCATAATTGAGCAGGTTAAGAATTGCTTATTAGAATGGACTATCAAATTAGAAGCAACGGGGATTTTAGGAGAGGGTATGCGATTCAGCCAGGAGGAAACAAATATGGCAAAAGAAATACCGCAGCAGAT
>CAQBGY010000598.1 GCA_948759685.1 uncultured Eubacterium sp. | reverse complement strand
TTCTGCCTGCTCCGGGAGATGGAGCAGACTGCCTGCAAGAAACAGGGCTGCCGCTGCAATAATGCGGATTAATAACTGTTTTTGTTTTCGTGTCATTAGAATACTCCTTTCATAAATCAGGCGTTTTCGTTAAAAAAACACCGGATGCCAGAAATGGCAGCCGGTGTCCAGTTCGTGTTGCGTCATGCCCATAAAGGAACACGATGCGTTTGGCAGATGCCACTTAACGGTTATGCCTGATTTGTTTATGCTTTTACTGTTACGTCCGGCTCGATTTTTTTAATCAGTGCCTTTGCTTCATTCAGTATGGCATCAAATCTGTCATCAGGTGCTTCCAACACCATTTTTTGACCGAGGAAGTTGACGGATACACTGGTTACACCGTCAATTTTCTGTACGGCGTTCTGAATCTTATCTGCACAGTGACCGCAATCCAAGTCGATAAGTTTGATTGTTTTTTTCATGGGAATAATCCACCTTTCTAAAAAATTTGTTTAGTTGGTTTGGCATGGCTGAACAATTAAAGAGATGTTTAATCGTTCTGCGCAAAGTATAGTCACCAATCCGCCATAAGTCAATGGGTTTGAAGGTGGTATTCCTCTTTGGAGCATAAAACCTTCTGATTGGATTTTTGTAAAAAAAGAAATTGCTTTTCGGATAAAAAAAGCTCCTTTTCAGAGCAGACAAAAGGAAAATTGGGTGTTTATAATGAAAAACGGTAACAGCTCCAGTCCCCTACGGGGGAGGGGTACAATATACTGTTACAAATTTAGAAAAGAAAGAAGGGATAATTTTGCAAAAGGAGCAATTTGACATTACGGGTATGACCTGTTCCGCCTGCTCTGCAAGAATTGAGAAAAGCGTAGCGAAGCTGCCGGGAATAAAGGAGGTATCCGTAAACCTGCTAAAAAACAGTATGGTTGCTTCTTATGATGAGTCTGTTCTGAATACGGAGGGAATTGTGCAGGCAGTTGAAAAAGCCGGGTACGGGGCATTTCCCAAATTGGTTCAGAATAAGGGGCAGACTGTAAACGCTTCCGCGAAGCGGACAGCACAGCCAGAGGCAAACACAGCACAAAAAGAATACGGTCAGATGAAAAAGCGGCTGCTTCTGTCCGCACTGTTTACCATTCCACTGTTCTATATTTCTATGGGGCATATGATGGGGTGGATACTTCCCAAAGGGCTGCTTGGTATGGAAAATGCAATGAGTTTTGCTTTTACACAGTTTCTGTTGCTGATTCCGGTAGTGTTCATCAATTTTAAGTATTACCGCATGGGTTTTAAGACACTGTTTCATGGCTCACCGAATATGGATTCCCTGATTGCTATTGGTTCTGGTGCGGCAATCGTCTATGGTATCTATGCCATTTATAAAATCGGGATAGGATTCGGGCATGGCGATATGGAAACCGTACACAGCTTTATGATGGATCTGTATTTTGAATCCGCTGGTATGATTCTGACACTTATAACATTAGGTAAGACGTTGGAAGCTCGTGCAAAAGGAAAGACCTCAGATGCCATTACAAAACTGATGAACCTTGCGCCCAAGACCGCCACAGTGGAGAGGGACGGAATTGAAATACAGGTTCCGGTAGAGGAAGTACAGGCAGGAGAAATTTTAGTTGTAAAAGCGGGGGAGTCCATTCCAGTAGACGGGGTTATCGTGGAAGGTGTTTCTTCTGTGGATGAATCAGCCCTGACCGGAGAGAGCATACCTGTGGAAAAACAGACCGGGGATAAAGTAATCGGCGCAACAATCAATAAATCCGGCTATTTTAAAATGCAGGCTACGAAAATAGGGGATGACACCACATTAGCACAGATCGTGCGGCTTGTGGATGAAGCAACCAGTTCAAAAGCGCCTATTGCAAAACTGGCGGATAAGGTCAGCGGGGTATTTGTCCCGGTTGTTATCGGCATTGCCTTAATTGCGGTTATTGTATGGCTTTTTGCAGGGTATGGATTTGAGTTTGCCCTTTCTATTGGTATTTCTATTCTCGTCATATCCTGCCCTTGCGCTCTCGGTCTGGCAACACCTACCGCAATCATGGTAGGCACAGGGAAAGGAGCATCAAATGGCATTTTGATTAAGTCGGCGGAAGCTCTGGAGGTAGCGCACAGCATTGATACGGTTGTTTTGGATAAGACCGGGACAATCACACAGGGAACGCCTGTGGTAACGAATGTGCTGGTAAAAGAGGGAATTTCACAGGATGAGCTTCTGCAGGTTGCCGCTTCTCTGGAAAAAATGTCAGAACACCCACTTGCGGATGCGATTGTGGAGGAAGCAGAAAAGAACGCTTTAGGTTTTCTGCCTGTGAATAACTTTAAGCAGATTCCGGGGCAGGGGATTATGGGAGAAATCCAAAATGTTACCTGTCTTGCAGGAAACCGCCGCCTGATGTCTGCACAAGGCATAGAAGGAGGCGCATTGCTCCAGCTTGGGGAAGCAATGGCTGTGGACGGAAAAACACCATTATTCTTTGCGAGGGGCGGACAGCTTATCGGTGTGGTGGCTGTGGCAGATGTGGTAAAGCCTACCAGTAAACAGGCAATACAGGAATTATCCGGCTTGGGAATGGAGGTTGTCATGCTTACCGGGGACAATGCCAAAACTGCGGAAGCAATCAGAAAGCAGGTGGGTGTAGACAGGGTAGTTGCCGAAGTATTCCCGCAGGATAAGGAAAAGGAAATCCGGCGTTTACAGGAAAAGGGCAGAAAGGTAGCTATGGTAGGGGATGGCATCAATGATGCGCCTGCGCTTGCAAGGGCAGATGTAGGAATTGCTATCGGGGCAGGAACGGATGTGGCGATTGAATCAGCGGATATTGTGTTGATGAAAAGTGACCTCTTGGATGTGTCTACCGCTGTCCAGTTAAGCAAGGCGGTTATCCGCAACATCAAGCAAAATCTGTTTTGGGCGTTTATCTATAATATCATTGGTATTCCGGTTGCGGCGGGGGTATTTTATCTGTCCTTTGGCTTGAAGTTAAACCCGATGATCGGAGCCTTTGCAATGAGTTTCAGCTCTGTCTTTGTGGTATCAAATGCCCTGCGGCTTCGCTGGTTCAAAGCAAGGCATCTTGCAAAACCGGAACAGAAAGAAACATATAGCAGCAGTCAGACAATTTTATCGAAAAAAAGTGAAGGAGAAAAGAACATGGAAAAATTATTGAAGATTGAAGGAATGGTTTGCGGAAACTGCGTAAAGC
>CAQBGY010000597.1 GCA_948759685.1 uncultured Eubacterium sp. | reverse complement strand
GGGGTAAGTTGAAATATCAGCTATAAAATTATGACTGAAGAGAATTTAAACAGGTTCTTAGGCACGGATTACACGGTTCTTAGAGGTATATTCTTAGTATAAGTCAATCGTATAATCCGTACTTTAATTCATCATCAAGCTCATATACGGCTTTAACGGCTGGAGTATTCTATCTGTTAGTTCACTAATATTCATCTGTATATGCGCACCGGGCAGTCGCTCGGTACTATACATGCATTTCCCTTTACACAGATAATAATAACCGTTATTTACCGACAGTTGTTTATCCGACAATTCCAGCAGCACTTCATCTTCGGGAAAAGCCGTGGCATAGATTTGTAGCACTTCTTTGGCATTGATGATACGTGCCATGCCCAACGGATGTTGAGGCTGTTCATCTTCGGGAGGCAAGAGTTGAACCATGCACTTATATCCGGTGTGTTGCCTGATAGCATGCAATAGGTTATATTCCACATCTTTATCTTCAGCGCAAAGCTCATTGATAATGATATGTTTGTCTCCTTTATATATAATAGTCACTCCCTTGATTTCGTTTTCTTGCCTGGCAACAAATAAGTATCCTCCGCTGATGGCAAGATCAGTCATAATAACCTGAAAGTCTTCCAGCGTGTGCTGAATACAGCAAGGTCGTTCGGAAAGCTTCTTATTCAAATAAGAATAGATCTCCTCCTGAAACTCTGATACCACACTGACCGCTATCTCTTTAGCAGGAATAAACTCCGGCAAAACGATCTCTTTAGTTGAATACTTGAATACGGAAGCATATCCCATGCGGGCATAATAATCGAACAACCAGGGCTCTGCCGGTATCAATGTACTGAAATATACTCCATTCCGCAGCATCCGGGCGAAAGACTGTGATAAAAGCTCTCTCATAACCCCTTTGCTTCGGAAATCGGGATGCGTACAGGCTCCTGAAATATAGGAAGTCTGCACTGTTTTTCCGCCGAAAGTCATCGGATAAGGAAGCATCTGAAGCGCAGAGATTACCTCATCGCTACTTTGGATGGCGACATTTACCTCTGTTTTATAACGCAGTTTGAAGTACATTTCAACGAATGCTTCACTATCGTCAAAACAGATTTTCCACAATGCTTTTACTTGCTCCTTTATCATCATATTTATGATGGATTTACCATTTAACCATATTCATGGGATGTTCTTTGAGGCAAGCCATATATTTTTCCAGAATCGTCGCTGGTTGGTAAGACAGTTTGGCTTTGCGCAAACCTTCGATGCCTAAATCCTCTTCCCGGTTGATATAGATATATTGTTCGGGAATCCGGTTGGCAAATTCATAATTAATCATGGCATACGCACCTTCAATACTGGTATCCGCTTTCTCTACATGCACGCCGAACGTTTCATGATTGATAGGCATACCGAATGTGAATGCGACAATTTTACCGTTCACATGAAGAATACCTCCTGTCAGTCCGAGTGCCTCGAAGTTGTGGAGAGCATAAATCAGGGCGCGACGTTCGTTGCCTGTTCCCTCCTGTTGGTCACAGTTATTCACTTTACACCACTCTGTTTCCAGATCCAGACATTCTTGAATACGGTCCGGGGTAATCGGTGTGTATTCGTAATCCGGATAAGTGTTGCGGAACCGGTTGATATGATTTCTTTTCGCCTGGAATTTCTTCCCTTTCAGCGTAGAAAGATCACCTCTCAAATAAATATAATCCGCATAGTCGCGGTCTTCTGAGAAAGTGAACTGTTCTGGAAGGATGGCTTCGAGATCGGCGCGCATACTGCTGCACACTCCCAGCATACAGAAATGCTGGTTCTCTTTGCGGGCATCTTCTATCAGCTCCCACAATACTGCTTTCAAATCTCCTGTACCTACGGGCATCATATAAGCGAGTTGATCTCCTGCCAAGAATTTGAATACCAGGAAGTTGTCGACTACTGCAAATTTAGTGTTATATATGAATCTCCAACTGCAAAGATTGGAGAATGAAAGATCACAATTACGGCGATTGCTTTTCATCGTGAATGAGGTGATTGTGTCTTTGTCTGCTAACGTGATATCTTTAAATGGAATCATAAAATTGCTTTTTGCGTTTAACTCTTTATATAACGGTAAATCAAGAGATTTTGTTTTACAAGACACTTAATTGTTTTTACAAAACACCTAATAATCGAAGGATCGTAGGTGTGAGCAGTGCAGTGAAAATTCCATTCAGAGTCAGACCCAGGCTGGCGTATGCTCCATATTTGCTGCTGATGTCCATTGCGGTGGAAGTTCCGACAGCATGAGCGGCTGTCCCCATTGAAAGCCCTTGGGCGATCGGACTGCCTACACGCATGATTTTCATGGTCTTAAAACCACAGATTGCTCCTAATAAACCAACTGCCACAACAACTGCCGCCGTCAGTGACGGAATACCGCCAATGGCTTTGGTTACTTCCATCGCAATCGGAGTCGTAACCGATTTGGGAGCCAGAGACAGGATTACTTCTTGGGAAGCCCCCATGAACTTCGCAATCAGCACTACTGAAATAACTCCGACAATGCAGCCTGCCAGTTGAGACAGAAGGATTGGCAATAACTGCTTTTTTATCATCTCCAATTGAAGATATAAAGGTACGCCTAAAGCGACAACAGCCGGGCGGAGCCAGAATTCGATCAGATGTCCTCCTTTATTATAGGTCTCGTATGAGATATTTGTCATTTTAAGGAAGATGATTAATAGGGCGATGGTCAGCAATATAGGATTTAATAATACCAGTCCTGTTTTCTTCTGAAGCAATTTGGCAAAGAAGAAAATCCCGAAGGTGATAGCCAGCAGGAAGAAATTATTCTCTAAGAAGCTCATTTGTTTTTATTCGTTAAGTTGATTTTATCTTTAAGGTGCAGTTTCTCCGACAGATGGAAATCCGTCAGGTGAAGTTTGCGCGCCAGCTTAATCTGACGTGCCAGCCTGAACTTGCGGACGATTTGATGTACCCATCCCGTAACGACAAGTACAAGCGCGGTGCTGACAATGGTCGCTGTTACTATCGGCCAGAACTCTGCCGCAATAACATCAAAGTATAGCATAAGAGCCACACCGGGCGGAACGAAAAAGAATCCTAAGTTGGCAACCAGAAAGTCGGACAATCCCTGTACCCAGTGTAGTTTAATCCAACCTAATTTTAAAAAGAGGGTGAGCAGCAGCATACCGATGATGCTGGAGGGGAGCTTGATACCCGT
>CAQBGY010000596.1 GCA_948759685.1 uncultured Eubacterium sp. | reverse complement strand
TGAAATGACGCAATTCTTTATGCACTTGCAAATTTCGCGTTTATGGTCGGAGTTATCCGGTGGTGGGGCTATACTTTTTTTGACAAGTTAGGTGGAACAATAATTAAAAAAGACATGGCGATACCTCCCGAATACCGCCCTGTCCTTAAAATGGGTGACTTTAATACACCCCTCTGTTTTCAAAAGAAAACGGCGGCTTTGATTTGTGATTTCAAAACCGCCGTTAAAACATACCGTTCATTCCCAGTTATTCACTTGCTTAAACAGTTGTTAGAATTGCGGTATGGCAACAGGAAAACCGCATTTCTTAAAAGTTACTTTTCTGAAGAACTCCCCACAAGGGAACTGTCAAGAGGAGATACCATCAAGAGGCTATCTCCGTTGACCATATTCTTGGACACATGCCCACCGTTTTTGATAAAATCAAGCGTTCTTGCCAACGTATCTTTGCAGGCTTGAACATCCTGCTGCGTTAAATCGGGTTCACCAGTGGCGAGCAGTTCCATAAGGCTACGCTCGATGCTTTCAGCGTAGGCTTTGTACTCATCGTATGCCCAATACTCATTCTTGTCATTTTCGGGAGACGGCTGCTCGGTAACATCCCAAACGATGGCGCTTTCTCCTTCTTCCCGGAGATTTTCGGCATTGGCGGGATTAGCGTTGGCAGCAAATGCGGTCATCGTCCCGCAAAGCAGCATCGCCAATGCCAAAGCAGGAACAATCATTTTTTTCTGATATTTCATAAAATCACCTCTTCTGTCATGGCGCGGTTTTTCCTGTTGCAAATACAGAATACAGTTCTTAAATGGAGTAGTTCTGGAGTGAATATGGAGTTTATGTGGAGTTACACCAATAAAAAGAGCCTGCGTTAAGCAAGCTCTTTTCTGTGGCCTAAAATTATAGTGAGAACCAAAATTCCACACCGTCATTTAGATTTTGAATAGAAAATTGCGCAGAGTGTTGTTCCAAGATACGCTTTACAATATATAGACCTAATCCGCTTCCCCCAGTTCTCCTGCTTCTGGAATCATCAGCCCGATAAAAAACCTCATAGAGATGTGATATTGCTTCCTCTTTGATTTGAACACCTGTATTTAGAATGGAAAAATAAACACATCCATTTTTAAGAAACGAAGTAACCACTATCTGTTCTCCTCTCGGAGAATGTCGAATTGCGTTACTGAATAAATTACTTAGAACTTTTTTCATCATTTTTTCGTCTGCATTTACTGTGATATGTTCTGAAATATTTATATCCAGTTCCATATCTTTTTGCTCGATAAAATCAATATATTCAGCCGCTATTACTCGTACTAACTCGGAAAAATCAAAATCTGCTCTACCCAATGAAAAATCTGATGCATCAAGGCGGGAAATTGTTACAATCTCTTGAATAGTACGCTCCATTGACTGTGCAATAGCAAGCGATTTTGCAAGGTACTTATCCCTATCCTTGTAACTTCCATAATTTTGTAGCATTCCATCTAACTGCCCTTGCAAAGCTGTAATAGGAGTTTTTAATTCATGTGATACTGCAGAAAAAAATGCCATGCGCTGTCTATCTAATTCCCGTTCCCTATCAATATCCAGTTGCAAAAAATCATTTGCAACTTTTAATTCTTCAAGACTTTTTGCCAGATTTTGTACCAATTCGTTCAAACTGCTTGCTAATACGCCGATCTCATCATCACGGCTTTCGTCACATCGACAATCAAGTTCCATGCCGGCCATTTTCTTTGATAATATACTAAGCGAAACAATCGGCCTTGTAATGTAATGGGAATAGAAAAAAGCTGCTAATAAAGAAATAAAAACAATAGCACCTATTATCCAAGGCAAAATCTGCAAGAGCGTAGTCACTACTTGATTAACAGATTTTGTTCCACCTATCACAATCAAACTGCAATCTTTTTCCATATCCGAAAACGAAAAGGAATACTCTTTTGCGTTCGACAAGTCATAAACTGTGTCTGAGAAGTTATTTCCATTACCAACCAAGATTTTGTTTTCATTTTCTTTGATAGTAGAGACATTATCATTTTCACTATCTTCGAATATGACACTTGATGGGGGCAAAATTATTGTATTGTCTGGTAGCCGAATTAACAATGTTGCGTTGGTGTTCATTAAAAATCTGTCAAAAAGCAAATTACTTTTTTCAAAAGTTGTCTGTTTCAACTGTTCGATAAGTTGAAATACTTGTGTTTCTAAATCGCTATCCAATTCCATGCGGTAGGATGCTGGCATAGCAATCCCAATCAGTGCATAGGTTATGCCGCTCATTAACACCAGCAGAAACAAAGTAATTATGAATATTCTTGTTGTCAAGCTATGACTTATTTTCTTTTGCAATTCTATATCCCACCCCTCTAATTGTTTCGATTATATCAACTCCGAGTTTTTTGCGAATATTCTTTATGTGAGTATCAATAATACGCTCATCGACATAAAAATCACAATTCCATAATATGTTTAATAGGTTTTGCCGTGTATATACTCGACCTTGATTGAGCAGGAACTCTCGCAAAACCTCAAACTCTTTTGCAGTTAAATCTGTATCATTTCCATCAACAAAGGCTTTGTATCCGTCTAAATCAAGCGTGACATTTTTGTAGCGAAGATATTTCTCTATTTCTGTATGCCCTGATGTCCTTCGTAAGATTGCCGCGATTTTTCTTTTCAGTATAGGCATGGAAAATGGTTTTGTAATGTAATCATCAATTTGCAGGTCAAGTCCTTTAATTTGGTCTGTTTCACTATCTAATGCGGTTAGCATGACTATGGGAACTTGAGACTGCTTTCGGATTAACTCACAGACACCATATCCATCAATTTTGGGTAACATGATATCTAATAGCACAAGGTCTATTGCGTGTTGTGAAAAATGCAAAAGTGCCTCCACTCCATCACTGGCAGAAACTACACTATAACCCGCACCTATTAAATGATTTTCTAACAACTCTTGAATATCCGAATCATCCTCAACAATCAAGATTTTTTGCATATTGCCACACTCCCTTCCAAGCGTTATTGTAGCAGAGAATTATGTATTTATTGTGGAGTTCCATAAATTTTCCACGCAACTATTATATCTCTGCTCATTTCAACTTGCAATCATGTAACATGAAAATAAATACTACTATAGCAACGATCAAAAATAAAGCCAAGAGTTGACAGCAGTGGTATAACAGAGGCAGGAGATGATGGTATGCTACACAATGAA
>CAQBGY010000595.1 GCA_948759685.1 uncultured Eubacterium sp. | reverse complement strand
CCTGGCGAACCCGATGCAGGCGATAAGGAGAGCTTCAAAATTGGGGACAGATGGTTCAAACCGAACTACCATGCCCATATCGTTTTTGATTGGATGAACCACGACACAGGAAAGAGCTGCAAACTTAATGATAACGATATGATGGAAATACAGACATCAGCATCCGAGATTCTTGAAATGGAGCGAGGACAATCGAAAGCCGAGACAGGCAAGGAACATCTGGAACGTAACGACTTCATCCTTGAAAAACAGAAATCCGAACTCCGTAATTTGGATGCCGTAATGCGATACAAGGAGTATCAAGTGAAATGTGCCGAGCAGGAGGTTCAGGAAGCAGAGAGTATAACACAAGCCCTACGTGATGAAGCCCTGCAAAAAGAGAAGCAGAGTGAAATGCTCGATAAGGCTATCAGTGATAAACGCTCCAAACTGAACAAGGAGAAAGGAAACCAGTTGCTCGGAGCAGTTGCTGATTGGGCTACGGGAAAGTCCAAAGCCTTGAAAGGCGACATTGAGGACTTAAAATTTGACTTGGCGGAAGCACACGAAACCATAGCCGAAGAACGCAAACGGACGCAGGCTGAAACCGCCAAACTTGAAGCCTACAAGAAAACAGTTGCACAGCAGATGGAAAGTGCCGTTCGCAATGCCACACTCAAAAAGGACGATGAAATTAACAACTTGAAAGACCGCATTTCGTGGAGAGACAAGATGCTGGGGATGTTCACAAAAATCCTGATGCAAAGTAATGGCACCTTCAGAAAGGCAGTCGATTCAATCATCAACTTTGCCAAAGATACATATCGTAGTATCTTCAGCCGAGAGGAGGCAAAGACCATCAAGAGTGTGATGGAAGCCTTTGGTAAAAATAAGGAGGATTACAGAGCTATTGGAACTTTCCTCGTGTTCACGGCAGACAAAAAAGAGAACCTATCCAACAGCGAGTACCGCAAGGCTGTTCGCGAAGTGGATGATGTTGCTATCGGCAGATATGAACAGGCGCAGAAGCGTGGAAATTCTCTAAAACTGTAAGGATTTAGGTAAAAAAGCATGATTCTTGTAAAATATTTCTGCAATTATTTGTTATTAGAGACAAAAAGCATTACCTTTGCATCGTAAATATGATGATCATCGGTTTGTGCCGAGTCAATGATAACAGAACCCGTTAGCATCCCGTAGAACTGCTGGCGGGTCGCTTTTTTTATTACTATGAACCAGCGCCCACGCACAATAGAAGAACAGGTCTCATTGCTCAGAGCAAAAGGGATGGAATTTGAAGATTTAGGCGAAGCAAAAGCTTTGCTTGCTCGAATCAGTTATTTCCGGTTGAAGTATTTCTGGACAGACCTGATTGATGACTCTACAGATGGTGATTTCTTGCCTGATACATCTTTTGATATGGTCATGAAACGCTATAATTTCGACCATAACCTACGATTGGTGTTGTTTGATGCAATAGAAATGATCGAAGTAGCTTTTCGTGCTAAAATCATCAATCATATGTCAAAAGCAGCAGGCAATGGACTTTGGTATCTTGATGCATCATTGTTTGAAGATGCCGACAGACATCAAGAGTTTGTGCTTAACTTGAAATATGAGTTTGAAAGAAGTACTGAACCATTTGCTAAGAAGTACATTGAGAACCATCCCAATTGGCAAGGGGATAGTTTTGAGGGTGATAACCCTGATGCTTGGATGATAATTGAGGTGGCTACTTTCGGCACACTGTCGAAGATGTATAAGAACTTGAAGAATCAATTGCCTCAAAAGTCAGCCATTGCAAATGATTTTGGACTTTACTCATCGAGAGAGTTTTCTAACTGGATAGAGATAATCTCGTTAATGCGAAATATCATAGCACACCATTCTCGTCTATGGAACAGAGCACTCAGCAAGAAAATATCGAATATCAAGGGGCATAGAGACCTTTGGTTGAATAACGAATTCTCAGAAATGCAGAAGAAAAAGCCCTATGCAGTAACTTGTGCATTGGTTTATCTCTGTAGAGCCGTAAGTGGTAGCAAATCTATCCAAGAAAAAGTAAAGGCGTTGTTTGAGACAAGTTCCCAAGTCATACCTATTCATAAAATTGGTATTCCTATCAACTGGAAGAATGAACCTCTTTGGAGATAAACAGTGAGTCTATCTGTGTGAGCTTGTAAATGGACCTGTAAAAAGGTTCTTATAGAGCATAAAAACTCAAACAAAAAATAACAGAATCCGTCAGCATCTCGTAAGAACTGCTGGCGGGTCGCGTTTTATTACCGTGAAACAAATAGATGTACCACAGCATATATATTAAATGAGTGACTTATTGCACAAATAAGTGTGAACAGGCTAATCCACATAATTTGAATGTAATAAGAGAGAGAAATTGATTAGTTGGCTGGAAAATCTATTTCTAATTGTAATCGAGATATTAATGTGTTCAGTTCAATCACCGAGGATGACGATGACTAACATCTCATTAATCCATAGCTTTTAAGTTTATTAAAGAAACAGGTCAGGACGCTATATCCTGACCTGTTTTTGATGTTAGTTAAGTCCTAATAGTTAGTTTGCTTTATTTGCTCTCAGCATTAGCTATTGATGCACGTACTCTGCTTAATGTTTCCAATGTCATCTGAAGATATGAAGCAATCATTGTCAAAGGTGCTCTTCTAGTTATTTCAGGAAAATGTTGCTGTAATCTAGCGTATCTGTCATTTGCTGATTCGAAACGTAAAATGTCAGCCTTTAATTGTGATAACATTAAGGAATTTTCAAAAAAACTCCGATATAGATAAGCTATATCACCATTAGCATCAGAAAGTTCTTCCATTATATCACGCGGAATTTCCCATAAAACACTGTTTTCTACAGCATCCATCACAAGATGTGTTGGCTCTCGGTTAAAATAGCTGTCAATACACCAGACAACATCTTTTTCACATGCTAAATGTTCTATCACATCCTTATCATGCTTTAGGTAGTGCTGTCTAATAAATCCCTTTTCTATATAAAATAGGCAATTACAGATATCACCTTCATTTAGAATTATATCACCTTTTTGATATTTCTTAGGCTGAATAATATCTGCAAAAAGGCGAATATTCTCCAACTTAAGTTTGCGATTAGGGCATGTTTCAGCTATAATCTGTTTTGCAATGTCAAATTGAATACTCATAGGCTAAAGTTATTTATATCCAACATTTTGTTTCAATTTTGGGTTCAAGTCTATACTTTTTT
>CAQBGY010000594.1 GCA_948759685.1 uncultured Eubacterium sp. | reverse complement strand
CCGGTAATTCTGATTAAAATAAGTTCAGTATTATTATTCATACTTTGTGGTTGCTATTTACAGATTGCAAAAGTACGTAAATAAATCCTTATCAGCTATATTTTCTGCATTCTTTTTTCTCGATGAAATGGGCGATTTTATGCTATATAACATATTTTTTGGAAAAAAATCTTGGAGTTAATTTTAAAACTCCTTACCTTTGCCACAGATTTCTAATTCAAATGGCATTGATTATCAATACTAAAGATAATGTTCCGGGTAGAAATTACTGTTTAAGGGCAGTCCCGGATAGTATTAACTAAGATCGAATTACATGATTAAAAATGTAAAGTGGATTTTTGTTGTATTAATTATTAGTTCCTTGATTTCATTCTCTTTTGTAGGGAAAAACACGCCGACAGAAGGCTTGACCATAGGAGACAAGGCTCCTACATTTACTATCTGTGGCGAAAAGCAGTTGATTGACTTGAAGGATTTAAGAGGTAAATATGTACTGCTAAGTTTTTGGGCCAGCTATGATGCTTTGTCAAGGATGCAGAATGCTACTTTGAATCATGCCGTCGCGCAGGCCGACAATGTAGAAATGGTTTCCGTTTCATTTGATGAATACAAGTCGATATTTAACGAGACCATTAAAAAAGACCAGATTTCAACTTCTAATTGTTTTGTGGAATTGGCTGGTGTTTCATCGGATCTATATCAGACTTATCGCTTGAAAAGAGGCTTTAAGAACTTTTTGTTAGATGAAAATGGTGTTATCGTTGCCAAGGATGTCACCGTATCCGAACTCTCTTCTTATTTGAATTGAGAGAACATTTCCGAAAGGAAGAAAAATACAACAAAAATAATTACCGTGGATTCTCAATGGAATCTGCGGTTTTTTTTGCTATATGGTATTTTATTGACTTACATCATTTACCATTCACGATCAAATGCCTACCTTTACAGCGGATAAATAAAAAGATTATGAAACAGATTAAGAATATTGTGTTTGATTTCGGCGGGGTTGTCATTGGCCTTGATCGTGAACAGGCTGTAAAGGCATTTGAGCGGATAGGAGTGAGGGAAGCGGACAGTTTATTAGGGAAATACCACCAGCAGGGGATTTTTCAGGAAGTAGAAAATGGAAACATAGACGCTGAGACTTTTCGCTGTGAGTTGAGTAAAATCTGCGGGAAAGAATTGACTTATCAAGACGTGGAAAATGGGTGGAAAGGATTTGTTACGGACGTGCCGCAATATAAATTGGATTACCTGAATGAACTTCGTAAGAAGTACAAGGTATATATATTGAGCAACACCAATCCTTATGTGATGGGATGGGCGAGGAGCAATGCATTTACTTCTGCGGGAAAGCCATTGGACGCTTATGTTGACAAGATTTATACTTCCTACGAAGCCGGTTCCACCAAGCCGGATCCTGGCATCTTTAACTATATGATCAAAGATAGTAAACTGAATCCGGCTGAAACAATATTTGTAGATGACGGTGCGGCCAATATTGTTATTGGTAAAGAACTGGGCTTTATTACGATGCAACCGGAGAACGGCGAGGATTGGCGTCAAAAACTAGAAAAGCTCCTATGATTATTTAGGAGCTTTTCTGTATAAATAGATAGCAATAAATGTGTAAAGTATATTAGGAATCCATACCGCTATAATAGGAGGGGTGTTTCCGTTGACAGCAAAGGTTGCTGACACTGTTTGGAACAAAATGTATGAAAAACTAAGTGCTAACCCTACTCCTAAATGCAGTCCCATTCCTCCTTTCATTTTTCTGGATGATAAGGAAACACCAATGGTTGTCAAGATAAAAGCGGCAAAAGACATGGCTATACGTTGGTAATATTCAATTTCAAATTCCTTTATGTTGGCGAACCCACGTCTTTTCTGCTTGTCTATATATTCTTTCAGTTCAGGGCTTGTCATGGTTTGTTGCTGCCCTTTCATAATCAGAAAATCTTGAGGCTCCATTTTAATGATCGTATCCAAACGGTCACCCCGAGTGATTTTCTCACGCATACCTTCCATCTCACGTATCATATAGTTCTTGATTGTCCATTTGTGTACAGATGCTGTATCATAAGTGACACTTCGGGCAGTAAGGTGGGCAACCAGTTTCTTGTCATCAAACTTGTCTAAAGAGAAACGGTATCCCGTTTTATTATAATTTTCATAACGTTCTATGTAGGCAATGACCCCGCTGTCTACTTCCAGTTGCACATTCCGCACATATTCCTGCTTCTTTTTTTTCTTATAACGGTCCTCAAAATCCAAACGGGTTACATTTCCCTTAGGTATGACGTATGCTCCCAGTCCGAAAGTAACAACGGAAATGATTGCGGCCGAAATCATATAGGGCCGCATCATTCGTTTAAAACTCATTCCGGTGGAGAACATGGCAATGATTTCCGAGTTTTCTGCCAGCTTGGAAGTAAAGAAGATAACAGCGATAAAGACAAACAAGGGGCTGAACAGATTGGAGAAGTAGGGGATGAAGTTCATGTAATAATCAAATACAATCGCTTTCAGCGGAGCTTTGTTATTGATGAACCTGTCTATATTTTCGTTCACATCAAATACTACTGCAATGGAGATAATCAATGCAATAGCGAAAAAGTAGGTTCCCAGAAACTTCTTAATGATATATATGTCCAGTCTTTTCACCCATTTATCCAGTTTCAGCCAACTGATATTCGGCTTCCACCATTTTTTATCCTTTGGGGATGAATCTGTGTTTGTCTTGAACCAATTCTTCATTTCTAGTAATTTATAATCTTGTAGATAAGCGTTTTACCATCATTGGTTTCCACGTAGAGAAATCTCCTGCAATGATGTGTTTACGGGCCTCGCCTGCTAGCCACAGATAGAATGCCAGGTTGTGGATAGAAGCGATTTGCATGGCCAGCAGTTCTTGTGCGTGGAACAGATGGCGCAAGTAAGCACGGCTGTACATGGTATCTACATACGATGCTCCTTCGGCCTCGATAGGAGAATAATCATCCTCCCATTTCTTGTTGCGCATGTTCATTATGCCGTTTTTAGTGAACAACATTCCATTGCGTCCGTTCCGGGTCGGCATTACACAATCAAACATATCTACACCGCGTTCTATACCCTCCAGTATATTTACCGGTGTACCGACTCCCATCAGATAGCGGGGCTTGTCTTTGGGTAAGATTTCATTGACAACCTCTATCATTTCGTACATTTTCTCGGTTGGCTCACCTA
>CAQBGY010000593.1 GCA_948759685.1 uncultured Eubacterium sp. | reverse complement strand
CCTTACCCACGCATACTCTCTGTCTCTGGGGAACAAATCATATACTGAATAGTTCATCCAAACAAAAAATAACACTGAAACAGCTAAACCGCCCGCGGACGCAATCAATATTCTGTCCGTAGCATAATAAAGTACCGCAAAGCATACAATATAAATCCATGTACGTACCGCCCAGATTTTAGCAGCAATATCCAGTCTGCCATGACGCTGCAAATCCGCATGCAGAGAGTCCTCGACCGCCTCTTCAAAACGAAACCCCATAATAAAAATCATACAAAACATTTTAGTTACTGAATATTCTTTATAAATATAACAATACGCAAGATAAAAAGCAGCTACAAGAACCATCCATAATATTGTGATACCTCTCGCGTACAAATAATCCTTATATGTGTATTCGTTCTTTATATCCGAAACCTGATAATTTCTAATCGCATATTTCCCCACAAGTAAAAACATACTCGCTACAGTAAACGCAATAGATGTAATAGCTGTATCAATCATGTTCCCGCGCCGCGATATGACAAGCATAAGCAGCATTGATTGAAACGAACTCCCCGTGTAGGCTATCACGTTCCACAGATAAGCGGCTTTTTCAGCAT
Organism: uncultured Eubacterium sp.; assembly: GCA_948759685.1. Next base: position 2,632 of record CAQBGY010000593.1, on the reverse strand, counting down.
CCCTTGTATGCACCAGAAAGTTACGCATCCTCGCCGCCCTTCTCCTGACGTTTTGCTGATGCCGCCAAAATATATCCCGAACCCCAATCCGTGTGGTAAAACAGCTCCGAAACTTTAGCCACCACTGTCCATATGGCAGGGTTCGCTAATGCTTGAATTAACGGGCTGAACTCCCGCTCTATCCCGCTTCTTTTTGTGTATTCTTCCTTACTTTTTCCTGTCTTCTCCCTTTCCATCTTTCTTCCGTAATCATTATCCCGCATCCTGTCCAACAACAAGCATTCAGGGAAATCATAAGTATATATTTCTTCTATCTTCAACCCTGCTTTTGCAAGTTTCTTTTCCAGTTCCTTTCTCTCATAGCGTCGGTAATGACCAGCGTAAACGTCCGCTGCTCCCCATCTTTTTCTATGAGCCGGAACTGAAATAATGAGTGTTCCCTTATTTTTTAAATAACTCTTCCATTCCTTCAACATTTTGAGATCGTCTTCAATATGTTCCAAAACTTCACAGGCAACTACAAAATCATATTGATTTTGCGGTTTTGGTTTCTCCTGAAACAGTACAATCTGGTCGTCCTGATAATTCTGCGAAGCATATTTGTAAGCATATTCCGAAAAATCATAGCCATGCACACGCAGTCCCATCTCTTTGTATAATCTGAATATTTCCCCTGCGCCATAGCCTATCTCATATATTTTCTTTCCACTCCCAACCGCACCTGCTTTTTTAAGCAGCTTTTTCAACGCATGTCTCCGCATCTGATATCTTGGCATCGAAATAAATTTTATTTTCCTATCCTCCTGACTCATCTCTCCCAGCTCCTTTCTGTTCCTACATTTTCTCCCTTACAATAACAGTTTTATTAGCAGATACCTTTATATTTCTAAAAATTATATCCGTTTAATAATAAAATACTGTCTTATTTGTATGCTTTAAATTACGCTTATCAAATCATATGCAGCCTTCGCATAGGCGTACTCAAAGGATTATTGCTATTACGATAAAGAGAATCCCTCCTGCGAGTGCCCCGACAGTTTTTGCCCTTTCTCCCAAACGAGTCCGTAAATTTTATTATACAAATATCCAGATATATAGAAAAATGAGCATACCATCGTCCTGCTAATTCTATGTGGAAAGTCTATTGCAAAGCCAAGCGCACACACTGTAGCGCCCATTCCTAAAAGAGCAAAATCTCCATACTTATTCTTTCTAAAGCCTCTAATTGCCAAATGTATAATAACACTGACTTGAAAAAGAGCTGTCAAAAACCAGGTTGCCCCCAAAAAGGGGACCTTCTCTACTGTAAGAAAAATGTCTATGATCTCTTTCCCGAAAACAAATGCCGACCACTTGCCCCAGTAAAACAGAACAAAATACAGAAGATAAAAAAACAAGTTCCACCACCAGAACGGCAAAAGCAGAGATTTACTTTTGTGAATAATATATTCTTTACCAGAACAATTCTCACTTGAATAAAGCATTCCTGAAATAAAAAAGAAAAAAGGCATATGGAATGGCGTGATAAAATTTGTAGCCGGTCCATGCGCATGTGCCCAGACTACCAAAATAATACCAATTCCTTTCGCTATATCAATATCATCCCGCCTTTCCATATCGATCAATCCTTTCTGCTTTCCATGTCCTCTACAATATCAACAATCAGCTTCGCCAATTTGGCAGCATCACCCATCTCCACATAGTAATGCATATCGTCAGCCGAAAAAATTTCATGGTTAGCATTGTTGTCCCCCAGGATCATTCTCTTTCCCATTGCTTCATATATAAATGCTTTTCCCGGTATTGTCCTCCTCGCCTTGGAAATTTGAGCATTAAAATGTCCAGCAAGACAAATATCCGCTCTGGCTATTTCATCCGCTAATTCTTGTTGAGAAAGCCATTCAATATACTTTATATTCTCTCCTATATATCGAGCAACACCTTTCTTTTCAGGTCCTATTATAATAAATTGTATTTTATTATTATCTTTAAGAAGCTCTACCGCCTTAATTACAATCTCAACCCCCTGCAACGGTAATACACTTCCAAAATACAATACCGTATATTTATCTGAATTTCGTCTGCTCTTTGAAAACCTCGGATAATAGATATCCTGATCTGCCTCCAGATACAGCACCTGCAGTTTATCCGAATCCACACCGAACTCTGACACAAAGAAATCTTTGTGCGCCTTCGTATCGGCAATAATGTAGTCCGCAAGATGCAACGTCCTGCTGTCAATCCAGTGAAGAAGCCTTGCAGTCAATGAGTTACGTTTGACGCTCTGTCTATCACATACAAATGTATCATACATGGATATGAAAAAATCAATTAACACCTGATTCTTTCTGAATTTTCTGTGCAGAAACGGCAACACAAGTTGTGGCGCAAACCCAATAAACACAACATCATATTTCTTCGCCTTCACAGATAGAAGCTGGCAAAAGACTCGAATCAGCCGTTTAATATATCCCAAATCTCCTGCCCCGACAATTCGCACATTTGCTGCATACTTCTCAATCAGGCGAATCTCCTGCACATTCCTTATATAATCTACATTCTTGGTTGTTATAAATAAAACTTTTTTATTCTTGAGCAATAATTGAACAGATCGGAAGAGCGTCGTGTAGGG
>CAQBGY010000592.1 GCA_948759685.1 uncultured Eubacterium sp. | reverse complement strand
TAAAGTGAAATATTTAATGTTACGAAAAAGTGATGCGGCAAAGTTACGAGTTACAGTATGTGGCGGAAGTGGCGGGTATGCCGCTGCCGGAAAAGAAGGTGTACCACCCATGCGAAGTGAGGCGGCCGGTAGAGCCGTCCTTCGAGAACGTGGAGCTGATGTCGCTCCAGAACCGGGCGCTGCTCTGCTACATGCAGGAAAGGGGCATATCGTCGGGGGTGGCCATCGGCGGATGCAGGGAGATACACTACACCACACACGGGAAGCGGTATTTTGCCGTGGCATTCGGTAACGGAGGGGGCGGCTATGAGATACGCAACCGCTTCTTCAAGGGATGCCTGCCGCCCAAGGATGTGACACTGCTGGCTTACGGTTCGGCAAGCTGCAACCTGTACGAGGGTTTCATGGACTATCTGTCGGCACGTGTGCTTGGAATTGGAAACGGTGAAGACCACCTCGTGCTGAACTCGGTGTCGAACCTAACGAAGGCATACAGGCATCTGGACGGTTACGGGAAGCTGCAATGTCACTTTGACAATGATGAAGCCGGACGGAGGACGCTGGAAGCCCTACGTACACGGTACGGCGGAAAGGTGACGGACTGCTCCGGACTGTACGGCGGCTGCAAGGACCTGAACGACTATCTGCAAAAGACGCTTGCCGAAAGGCAGGCATGGCGGGAAAACGAAAAGAAAGGAAAAAACAACGGAATAAAATTATAATGATTATGGACATGAACAGACTTAAAGATGGAATAAGAGAAAAGGTAAATACAGTAAAAATGCTGGCAGTCTTCTGCGCCGGACTGCTTTCTATCGGTATGACAGCCTGTGATGATGGGCTGGATGTGACGCAGGCTTATCCGTTTACGGTGGAAACGATGCCCGTACCGAAGGAACTGGCAAAGGGTGAAACGGCAGAGATACGATGCGAGCTGGTGCGTGAGGGCGAGTTTGACGGGGCGGTCTATACCATCCGATATTTCCAGTTTGACGGCAAAGGTACGCTGAAGCTCGACAACGGGCTGGTGTTCCAGCCCAACGACCGTTACCTGCTGGAGAACGAGAAGTTCCGCCTGTACTACACATCGGAGTGTGACGAGTCACAGAGCCTGACCATTACGGTGGAGGATAATTTCGGGAACTCTTTTGAATGGGAAACGGATTTCAACAACGATTCGGATGCGGAAGAGGTTCCGTCCGGGAACGATACGCTGAATACGGTGAAAGGAGGTGTCTATCAGTAAGGGGGTAATGAAAAGGCTGCTTGCCCCGGCTGTGCTGGCGGTTGCTTTTTCCGCCAGCCTTCCGGCGCAGAATACGGGTACGGTTGGGACACCCGCCTCGTTCAAAGATGAAGCGAAGGCCGGGTTAGCCGTCGAGCTGATTAAGAAATACGAGGGACTCCATGACCGTTCTGATTATCCGTACTACGGTTACGGACATTGTAAACTTCCGGGAGAGGAACTGTCCTATGATATGACGGAGGCGGAAGCGGAAAAACTGCTGATAAGGGATTTGGAGAAGCGTTACAGGTTGTTCAGCAAGTATGGGAAAGATGCCCTGATCCTGACCGTACTCAGCTACAATGTGGGTCACGGAACTCTGCTCGGATATGGAAAACATCCGAAAAGCCGTCTGGTGAAAAAGCTGGAAGCCGGTGACAGGGACATCTATAAGGAGTATATATCCTACTGCCACTACAAGGGGCGGAAAATCCGCTCGATAGAGCGGCGACGAAAAATGGAGTTTTTGCTGCTGTATGAGAAGTAACGCAAAGGGAGAGCTTCACACGAATGGTGGGGTCTCCTTTTGTCATTTTCCGGAAAGGTTTTGCTTTGCTCCGGGAAAAGACCTAATTTTGTATCACTTTTTTTGAAACAGAAAAAACAATCATGGAAAAATATATGGCAAAAGCGGCGTATGCCTTTCTGACTGGGCGTCCGTATGGCATACGTCTGGACTTCAAACACAAGGGTTTCGCTCTTTTCAATCACAACATGAACGAGCTTGGCAACCATCTTCCCGGCAGACTGGAAACGCTCCCGCTGGAGGATTTTGACGTGGAGGATATTCCACAGTGTGGGGAGCATATTGTCCGAAAGGAAAACATAACGGACATCTTTTTCTACGATGAGAAGAGCAACCCGTATTCGGACAACCGGGTGGATATGGAAAAACTGAAAGCATACAACAAATATATCTATCCGCTTTCACTTATTCTGAATAGAAATCTGTAAGATGGAAACAAAAAAGACTTCCGTCAGTGGAAGTCTTTGGAACAGCGGTTTCTTTGCTACTTTCTTTGTCCGCCTTCTGCTCACCGAAAGAAAGTAGGGCGGCTCTCGCCGCCTTTGCCTAAAGTCGGGTGTAAAGTCCCGTTACATCCGTGAAAATCTGCTGGAGCATATCAAAGTACACTCCCTCGTATTTGGCTATCTCCTTGACCTTGATGTCCGCATACTTCGTCAGTGTCTGACGATAGAAATACATGGTGTATGTATCTGTGTCTTCATCTAATATGATTTTCAGTCTGTTGGCTGACGTCTTGTTTCTTGCAAGGCTCATTTGTAGTCCGTTGCCCAAATTGATATAGTTACGGCTTCCCGTCATGACGGTAAATCCATGACCGCCCAACTGCTGTAAGATTGTATTCGCTATCATCTGTATATGAATTTAAGTTATTGTCAAAGGGTGGCTTTTGCCACCCGATTTTTTTATACGTTCATGCTCTGCCTTATATGCTCCAATGTGCGCTCGGCAATGGGGCGTGTTTCCTCCGTCCAAAGGTCATAGTCATGTACGGATATTCCCACACTCTGCAAGTCACGGATATAGCCGGACACATAATCTCCCGTAGGGAGGTAAACGAACTGCATCCATGCGTCCCTGCTGTCTGTCAATATAAAATAGTATTTCATGCTCTTTCTGTTTTATGGGTTATCTGTTTCGGGTGCGGGCGGTATTGTGTACCGCCACACCTTTAGTATTCTTTCATTTCGGCAATGGGGGTATATTTTCTGAGCCATTCCACCACATGCACCATGTTGTATTCGGAAGTGATGACTGCCGTATGTTCGTTTATCGGGGTCATTCTTGTACTTTCGTAGCTCTCTATCCACTCCTTTAGTGTTGCCACATCACAAGTATCGGTACACATCATATCCAAAATTCTGATAGGGTCGCTGAATGTCACAATCAAAGTATCATAGTATGCTGTCATAATCTGTCCTCCTTTCC
>CAQBGY010000591.1 GCA_948759685.1 uncultured Eubacterium sp. | reverse complement strand
GCATTTACAAGAATTCCAATATATATGAATGATGTACTTTTTAACAGAATTATAAGTGAATACAGAGAGTGGCGAAAATTTATTAATAAAAATATTAATATATTTGGAATTGATATGCTTTTAAGCAGGGACATTACAACGTATGATAATGTTGCATTATATTGGGATTATGAAAGTGATGTTTCTTTTTATGTGTGCAGAACTGTGGCAGGAGAATATGTGAAAAAGCAGAAATATATGATTACAATGTTTATAGACAAGGAGACATATAAAATACTCTATATGAAGATTGATAATGAGAAATTAGCCCAAAAAGTAATGAAATTTTGGGAAGACAATGATCAGAATAAGTATGATAAATATAAATTAGGTCAGAATGAAGAAAAAAATATAGATGAATTTCTTAAAAACTATTATCATATACCGGAGGAAGCATTTAATCGTGAGAAAAATGGTATTTATATTGCAAAGATATTTAAAAAACTCGATTGGGATATTTGGGAAACATCAACAGCAGGAATTGGAATTGGTATCAGAACGGTAGAGTATGTTACTGACGGATATTTTGATGACGGTTCTATGACGTGGATTAATTAATATACAGAAAAGATACAAGTTTTATGCATAGGTGATACAAGATTGCTGTAACCTATATTTCGAAAGGTAGGTTGCAGATATGAAAAAGAGAAAAAGAGTATTGAAAAGGAATGTGAAAGTTATAGGTATTATGTTTCTTGTCTCAATTGCATTAGTTATTATTGGGGCAAGGCAGGTAATGCCTACAAAAATGCCTGAGAGCAAAAGAGAAACTCAGTTCCTTTATCAAGAAGAAAAAAGACAAAAAAGTAGTGTATTACAGGATGAAGCAAATAGAATTTATAAAAATAATAAGGATTTATTACTTTTGGTAAATCGAACAAATGAAATGCCGGATACATATATTCGTCAATTAACAGCTATATGTGAAGGGCGTCTGGAGGCGGATGAAAGAATTGTAAAAGACTTAAGAGAAATGCTTACTGCAGCAGACAGAAATGGGCATTTATATTTTATTGCATCTGCATATAGAAGCAGGGAAAAACAGGAATATCTGGTAGAAAAAAATATATCTGATCTGATGGCACAAGGCATGGATGAGTTAAAGGCAAAAAAACAAACTTACAAATACCAGCAGTTACCAGGGCATAGCGAACATGAAACGGGATTGGCGTTGGATATTTTATGTTCAGATAATTTAACCATGGAGAACTGGGCGCAGGCGAAACTTTCCGGAAATAAATGGCTCAGGAGAAATGCACATAAGTATGGATTTGTTTTAAGATATCCGAAAAAGAAAGAAAATATTACCTTGATTAAATATGAGTCATGGCATTTTCGGTATGTTGGGAAACAAGCAGCAAAGTTTATGTGGGATAATGGTCTGACACTGGAAGAATTTTACGAAATATTGTAAAATAGCAGGAAGAGAGATTCATAAAATCTTAAGAAATTTATTTTGTTTCTATTAAGAAATAAATTGTATCCTATAAATATGTAATCGGAAGATTACGAGGAGCGGAGGAACTGGTATGTACAATATTTTAGTGTGTGATGATGACAAAGAGATTGTAGAGGCGATTGACATTTATCTGACAAAAGAGGGTTACAATGTTATAAAGGCTTATGATGGAATAGAAGCAATCGAAAAACTGAAAAGTGAAGATATTCATTTGTTACTGATTGATGTAATGATGCCAAGACTTGATGGAATCAGAGCGACCTTGAAGATAAGAGAGGAGAGTTGTATTCCGATTATTATTTTGTCAGCAAAGTCAGAAGATTCAGACAAGGTGATAGGATTGGATGTAGGGGCAGATGATTATGTCACAAAACCGTTTAATCCATTAGAGCTGATTGCCAGAGTGAAATCACAGCTAAGACGTTATACAAAACTGGGAAGCATGACACAGCAGGGAGAGAAGGTATATACTGTTGGAGGATTGGAAGTAAATGATGAGACAAAGCAGGTTACGGTAGATGGGGAAAGTGTGAAACTCACACCTGTGGAATATAACATTTTACTATTATTAGTGAAAAATCCGGGGCGCGTGTATACCATCGAACAGATTTATGAGAATGTATGGAATGAAGAAGCTGTGGCGGCAGATAATACTGTAGCTGTACATATCAGACATATCCGCGAGAAAATTGAAATTAATCCAAAGGAACCAAGATACTTGAAGGTTGTATGGGGAATTGGATATAAGCTTGAAAAAAATGTAGGGAGGATATGATTTATGAAGAGAATCGCGCTGCATGTTATTATTCTGATAATGGCAGTTGTAAGTATGGTCTGTGCCGGGAAAGCAACTGTTATTGAAGAAATTGAATACCATGGAATGACTTCTGATGAAGCAAAAAATATTTATATAGAACATTATGCTTCTGGAATTCAGGAAATTTTAGGTAAGTTTTATGTAGAGATGAATGGAAAAAAACTATTAGGAGAAAGCCGGAATGCCAGGTTTCAGGAAGTTTCATTTAATGAAAATGTGAATTGGAACTTTGAAGAAACAGGGCTTTTGTATTGTGTGACAAAGGAAAATGAGATAGAAAATGTTGTTACCAATATGGATAACCCGGACAGCATAAAAGGTGTTGCTGCTTCTTTTGGTGAAAACGGACTTGGATTATATGGTGAGGATAAAGGTAAATTAGATATTCAGAGTTTTGAGGCAATGAAAAGCAGAGCGTTTGATAATATTTCAAGTTTTTATTATTACGCAGACATAACGAATGCTGAAGGGACAATCATCGATACAAAAAGAATAGTAGTTTCGTATGATGAATTGAAAAAATTCTGTAAAGAGAATCAATTAACTTTTATTATACAGACAAATGATGATTATACGAACACTTATTTAGGACAGTTAAAGCAGACCATTGAAAAAAATATAACACAAAAAGATATTGAGGCTTGCAGGAACAGAGTATTAACATATGTGCTTATATGTGGTTTGATTATTTTGTTATCAGTAATACCATTTATTATTCTTTTGGTTATAGCAGGAAGAAAAGAAAAAGATACAGATGTTGTATTACACAAAATAGATAAGTTCTGGCTGGATGCGGCATGTGCAGCACTTATTTTTGTATATTGTATGGTTGTTTCTATTATTAAAGATAAGACATGGGATGAAGGACAAAATATTTATATGCTGATTGTTCCAATAGCTGTCGTAAGTTTTATCTGGGTGGAACTTG
>CAQBGY010000590.1 GCA_948759685.1 uncultured Eubacterium sp. | reverse complement strand
ACAAACAAGGAAGTTTCAAAATGTACAATCGTACTTATAATGAATTGGCGCACTTCATGGAACAGAAGAAAATAGCGGAATATGATAATTCCGTGGGGTATCAGTTTCTTCAATATAGGTTCTTGAATAGGGATTACCAGACCCTAACAGTACGGGAAAAACTGCGTTACCGGCATATTGACGCTTTAAACCAGTTGTTGGAATCGAATGAGGTAAGAGCACGGACACTCAAAAAGCCGTATGAGTTCGGTGGGGAAAAAGGTTATCCCTTTCGTCTTTTCCTGAAAGATTTACAATCTACCGGAAGGCAGTCCGCTTCTATCCGTAGAAGTGAAATCAGATTATATGATTTGTATAAGTATTGGGTATCTGCCGATTTGGATGCCGCAACATTCGGGTTGCAAGAAGGAATCTTATATATACAAAAACTTGATAAGGAACTGACTACAGGTGGACGGGAAGAAGCTATTACGAAAGTACGTGCATTTTTGTTTTATATGTGCGAGCGTGGGTTATTACCGGACAACAATCCGGAACGTTGGAAGGAACTTTTTAAACACAGATTTCTCAAAAGCCCCAAAATACCGTCCGTTTATACGCCCCAAGAAGTAGAGGCGATTATCAATGCCATTGACCGTACGACATCAAGAGGGAAAAGGGATTATGCCATTATATTATTGGGAGCCCGATACGGTTTGCGCAATTCTGACATTAGAGGGCTGCGTTTCTGCAATTTGGATTGGGAGAATAACAGGTTATGTTTTGCACAGCAAAAAACGGGCAAGAGGGTTACATTGCCACTTTCGGAAGAAGTTGGCATGGCAATAATAGATTACATACAACATAGCCGTCCTAAGGTGGATTTACCTTATGTGTTCTTGTCATTTAAGACTCCCTATAACCCACTGGCTAAAAATGCTGTAGCAAATACCATAACAGAATGGATGCACAATGCCGGAGTTGATTTTGCAACAAGACGGCATGGGAGCCATATCCTGCGCCATAGCCTTGCCACAAGCTTATTGAGTAACGAAGTGACATTACCTGTCATATCTGAAACATTGGGACACAGCAATTCCCAAGTTACAACGGCATATCTTCGTGTATCTGTTGACCTTTTGCGACAATGCGCATTGGATGTACCTTTTATTCCGACAACAATTTATGATAATCTATATGGAGAAAGCAAATAACTATGGCATATATTCCGAATTAATCCAGCAATATGCTGATTATAAGCGTTCAAAAGGATATAAGATGGTTGATATTGAAAGGAGACTACACCGTTTTGACATGCTCACTATTGAACGCAACGAAACAGAAATAGGCATTTCAAGAGATTTATTCAACGCTTGGAAAAACCTGAATCCGTTGGAATCAGAAAGAAATCGTGAAACACGCATGTTATACCTTCGTGGTTTTTCAAGTTATCTTAGACTTTTGGGATATGATTCCTATGTCCCGAAATTGCGTAAAACCAAGCGTTCGTTCATCCCTCATATATACACCAAAAGAGAGATGGCTGCAATTTTTAAGGAGTGTGACAAAATGGGAAGCACACAATGCGTTTACAATTCGATAAGAGGTGTAATTCCTTTAATTATCAGGATGCTATACGGAACGGGAATACGTATCGGAGAAGCGTTAAAACTTTGCCATAAGGACGTTAATCTCGCTTTGGGTACACTAACCCTGCATGAGTGTAAGAACGGACAAGACCGAATCGTGCCAATGTCTTTGTCTTTGACTGCAATTTGTAAGGACTATGTTGTTTATAAAGAACACTGTAATATGTCTGTTGAACCGGATGCGCCCTTCTTTTCTTCTGCTGACGGAAAGCGATGCAGAGGAACATCTATAAACAGATTGTTCAAGGCGGTGTTGCAACGGGCAGGAATATTTGCAGGGGCAAAAGGCAAAACGCCCAGACTTCATGACTTGCGCCATACTTTTTGCGTGGAATCTCTTGTTAAAATGTCAGAATCAGGAAAAGACCTATACAACTCATTGCCACTCCTTATGACTTATGTCGGACATAAATCTTTATACTCAACAAACCAGTATGTACGGATGACGCAGCAAATGTATCCTCAATTAATTGCAAAAGTTGATGATACCTATCGTTGTGTATTCCCTGATATTAATATTGAAACAGAAGAATAATTATGAAACCTACTGATTTTTCTAAATATCTGACCGATTTTTTTGGCACATATCTGCCAATAGAATGTGGCGTTTCCCAAAATACGATATTGACTTACAGTTACACATTCTCCCTGTTGATTGAGTTCCTGAAAGAGCAAGAATTTATAAATCCACAGCGTGTTACCCTTGCGGATATAACCAAAGAACGGATTATAAATTTCTTGCAATGGCTTGAAGAAGACAGGCATTGCTCTGTTTCCACGCGAAATGCACGTCTTGCAGCCATTCGGTCTTTTTATAGTTACCTGCAATATCGAGATGTAAAAGGAATGTTCCGTTATCATGAAATAATGTCAATAAGGAAAAAGAAAACTGCTGCTCCTGAAATGGCTTATCTTACGATAGATGGTATAAAGTTGATTTTAAGTCAACCTGATTTGAAAACACGATATGGTCGTCGGGATTTCGTTCTTCTTTCACTACTCTATGACAGTGGGGCAAGAGTTCAGGAACTAATTGACCTTACGCCACCTAATATAGAATTTAATGATACGGCGACTGTCAAATTATGCGGAAAGGGTAATAAGGCACGGATTGTACCTTTATCAAAACAACAAGCATCCAATCTCAAAAAATATATGTATGATGAGGGATTGATGAAAGAGGACAGGCATTGTGTTCCTATTTTTTGTAATTTCCACGGAGAGAAACTTTCCCGTGTTGCCGTCCTGAATATTGTAAAGAAATATGCAGAGATAGCTCGAAAAAAGTCCCCTGATTTAATCCCTGAAAATTTGGGATGCCATTCTTTCCGGCATTCCAAAGCCATGCACTTATTGGAGGCGGATATAAATTTGGTTTATATAAGGGATTTTTTAGGGCATGTTTCAACAACTACAACAGAAATATATGCTCGTGCAAGTGAAAAGAAGAAGCTGGAGGCATTGTCACGTGTAAATCCGGGAATAATAAAAGAGGGTAAAACGACATGGCAAAAAGACAAATCCTTGTTGGGTTATCTAAAGGATTTACGGACTAAGTATTAAAACTTATGTGAAGTTTGTTTGGGATATTATGTTATTTAACAGATGAAAATCAG
>CAQBGY010000589.1 GCA_948759685.1 uncultured Eubacterium sp. | reverse complement strand
TACGTTGTTTGCCAGCCTTTTATTGGCTATATTATTCATTTTCATGCAAAATACAAGATATATGCTGCTTCAAACAATCGTATTTGTCTTTATCTCTGCTACTTCCCTCATCGGACGTCTGATATACAGACAGGCTTAGCTTTCTCTTTGCAATATGGCCTGTATTTTATCCTGCCAGCTTAGAATCTCCCGGTTATACTGCTCCCGCAGGCTGTCCGGCACTTCATCATCAAGCCTGCAAATATCATCATAATCTTTTCTTGGGAGCAGTTCTCTGTTTTCATAAAACCACTGCCAGCGCCAGTTACGAAGTAGACTTTCTGCCATAACCTCCGGCGAGGAAAATATTTCATCAACTATCATTGACAGATTCTGCCCTTCCGCCTTGCTCAATAAACCAACCAGGGACACATATCCCACCTGATAGATATATGCAATATGGTAATCCTTCGATTTTTCGAGGACATCCGAGAAAATACTTATCAATTCTTTGTATTTGTCCATCATACACTCTCCTTCGTTTAATGCAGGAATGTGCGCAAGCTACATTTCCCGCAAATATAAGTTTTGAAATCTTATCGAATTTATAGAAACAGTTTAACCACTGTGAAAACCTATATGCACATTTTTTTGCATTCACATTTATAATAGCAAAAATATATTCCGGAAACATTATCTTCGCAGAAAACGGCTCTATATTGCAGAAAAAGGTAAAAACTACAAGATTTCTTCCACACTTCGCACCCATTTCCTTACCTTTTCGACAATTTCCCATTTCCTTTCAAAATGCAGATAATGTCCGCCCTCCAGCCGCAATACCTCACTCATATCCGTTTCTGTAATAACTTCCCTGTGCAGCAGCTCCCATGTTTCCAACAGCTCACAGTTATCACCCGAAACGAATTGCAATACCGGGACTGTTTCAGGGAATTTCATATCCCTTACAGACTCCAGACTTTCCTCCATATGCCTGATTTCATTCATAATATCCTTGCTGTATGCGTAATCCATAGATAAAATGCGGAATACTTCCAGCTCCCTATCTGAATATGGATAAACAGTATCGGCATAAATGGCATTTTCAGGATGCCCAATGGAAAGCAGGCGGGTAATACCTAAAACATTTACCGTTTTCTGATAATATGCTGATAACTTATTCAATGCTGCCATGCTGATCGGGAGCGGCTCTTCATCGGACTGTTTGGGAACAGACGGATCAATCCCTATAAATCCCTTTACTTCCTGCGGATAGGCATTTGCCCAGTAAAGGGAATACAGACCGGAGAGCGAATGTGGCATTAAATAATACTGATTGCAGCCTAACTTTTGGATACACTCATGCAGTTCTTCCACCACAGCACGAATCTCACGCTCTGTTCCAATTCTGTCAGAAAGCCCGTATCCAAACGGCTCTATGGTAATAACCCTGAAATCCTTTGACAGTTCTTCCGCCAGCGGGAGAAATTCCAGAACAGGCGAGGGCGATCCCCAGCCGGGCAGCAATATGATTGTCGTTTCATTGTCCTCTCCCTTTATATCCACCACCATATTATGCCCCTGCACTTCGACAACCGTTCCGTATGCAGCTTGTATTTTGGAGCGCTCTGCCTGCAGATAAAATTCCAAATTATCAGTGCTGCAGCAGCTCCCAACAAAATCAGACCTACCCGTTTCATAATCTTCAATATCTTTTTTCTCATGTTTCTTTTCCCTTTCTTTTTCACAATATTTCTTGGTGTACCGTCAATCTCTGAAAATACCATTTTCTTGATTCTGTCATTATTGGTTGAGTTTCTGACCTCCTTATTTTCTTCAATCAATTCTGAAGCATTATCAAGCATATCGCTTATCTTAATCTGCATTGCTTTCATATCCCTCTTTAATCAGAAATTTTTTAAGCACCTCTCTTCCACGCCGTAGTCTGGTTTTTACCGTTTGTGGATTCATCTGAAGCTCCTGGGCAATCTCATTCACTTTTTTGTACTGGTAGTAGTACGCCACAAAAATCTTCCAGTCCAGCGGCTTCAACTGTTCTAAAATTCTTGCTATAATCCTCTGCTGTTCCCTTTGGACTATAAGCTGTTCCACGCTGTTATCAATTATCAGAATGTCATCCATTAACTGTAGATTCTGCACTTTGGCATTTCTCAGCCAGTCCTTCGCCTTGTTCCTTGCGATAACTGCTATGTATGCCTTGATGCTGCTGTATTCTTCATAATTGATCCTTTCAACCGTATTCCACAGTGAGATAAATGTGTCTGCAACCACCTCCTCCACATCTTCTCTTGTTCCCTTTGAGCTTAATAGGTTTCTGACAATGGCAGTGATATAAGCGCTATACAAATCAATTATTTCTTCAAATGCTTTTTCATCCTTGTTCCGTAACCTCTTTAGTATGCTCTTTTCGTCCATTCCTCCAAATCCTATCTGCTCAAATTTTTTATCAATACGGTGCTTGTAAGAATTTGGTTTCACTTTTTAAGCAAAAAAACAAAAAGGCGCATAAAATCCCTATACACCTTTTCGTCCTTTTTGCACTTGCTATAAGAGCTTGTCCAAACCAAATGACAGTTCTTCAAGCATATGTAATAAATATTCCTGCTGCTTTCCACTTCTGCTGTTTAAGATATTCAGAATACGTTCTGTTATGGGGATTTGATTGAGATCTTCATACATGAGATATGAGAGAAGGACAGCCAATGCATCTGCTATTCTCATAAAGTTTTCCAGCGCCATTGTTCTGCTCCCATGCTCGATCCGTTTTATAGAATCAACTGAAAGCTCCGCTTTCTCTGGCAGTTCAAATTGTGTTAAATTTTGCTTTTTCCGGTATAATTTCACGTTATCGGCAATAATATATTTTATATCCTTCATTTTCTGATTCTCCATTCTTTCTATTTATTTGTGAGATGAAGAATCTGCAGGCGGTCCTCTTTCCGACCTTCGTATGTATAAATCCTGATAAATCAGCATTTTTCGACAGTAGCAAAAAAAAGAGTACACCGCATCGACCTGCCATGTCGATTTGTGTACTCGTAAGCAACCGTATTCAGTTTTAAGGAATATATTGTACTGGATTGCCCATTTTATATATCCTTTATATACAAATCTATGTAAAAAATATATCATCAAGATTTATGGCATAAAAATATACACCTAATAACAGCTATGTGTTATCAGGTGTAATCTAAGTAGTGTCTGCTGATTAGGTTTAAAACACTTGATTTTACTGACTTTTACTACGTTT
>CAQBGY010000588.1:1125-3248 GCA_948759685.1 uncultured Eubacterium sp. | reverse complement strand
GTTAAATAAATAGAAAAGACTGGTTCGGGGATTTCCCGACTCCAGCCTTTCTATGATTTTCCAGTGTAGATATGTATATCAGTACCTAAAATTTATACTTGAATATTAGCAACAGCAAGATCCACATTGAAGCTTCTCACTTAACAGAACTTTCAATCTGCTTTCTTACGAAAACGAAATAAAAACCATCCTCTACCAGTGACTGTATATATGCCTAAAGCAATGGGTAACACGACTGACCTTAATATTCAATCACGTGTATGACGAATACAAAAATTCTTATTAAAATAAGAACTGGCATCCAAGATAAACCTCAAACTCCGTCCAGCCTTAACAATGAATATTTAAAACAACAGATAGAAATACGATTCGAGCGGCATACAGATTGGTTTAAACCAATCCGATGCCGCTCTCTTTTACTTGATCATTAGAGAATAACGTTTCAACTCAGCCAAGACTGTAATCGTTTTCTAGCAAATAAGTAATAGAACAAAAGTCCCACCCAACTAGTTACGAAAATAAGAATAATGGCTATAATCCTCTTGATCATTGGAACATTCAACAACCAAATTTCATAAGCGGCCTTTAAGGTAAGTATCATACCAACCAGCCAAATAATCCATCCTATCATGACAGTTTGATTTTAATAGATTAATCCTTATCCTCAGTCAAGTTTATCCTTAACGTTCTCTTTAACATCCTGGAATTCTTCTTTTACATTCTGAGCTCCTTTCTTAATACTTTTTTTTGCTTTCTCAAAGCCTTCCTTAGCCTCTTCCTTTACATTTTCGGCTCCTTCCTTAACATCCTCTTTGGTGTCCTTCCAAGTTTCTTTGACTTTGTCAACCCCTTCTTTAGTTTTCTCCGAAGCTTTATCCACTGCGCGATCAGCCGAACTTCCAATGTTCTCAAATGTACAATTCTTCTTACATGAATCGTTTCTATACTTGCAAGCTATTATAGCCAATACTCCTGTTACTGCCAATGCAATAATTAATATCTTAGTCATAACTGTATAATTTATAAATGAATACTAATTTAATTTTTTCATAGTTTCTAGGGAATTTCAGTATAGCTGATACTTCGCCAGAAGCTTATAATTATCTTACCTCCGAAAGGTTATTTCTTAACTGTTCCTTTATGTGAAGTTCCCTTCTCTTTTTCAGTTGATCGAACAGTTTCTTTCTTATGCTCGGAATGCTTTGCATTACAAGCTTTCGCACAAGCTGTTTGTTTAACTTCCTTCTTAACAGCAGTCTTTTTGTTTTCTACAGTTGCTTTCATAATCGTATTTTTTATATTATCCTTTTAATAATAAATCATTTACTCACTTCTTTTTCTGATTCATATAATTGCACCAGCACATGTTATTGTCGGGTACAGATGACAAGACTTCGGCACTATGCTCTTTGGACAACTTTTTATCCATCTGACGCATTTCTTCTTCAGTTCTATCAGTTCCCTTGGGTTCTCTTTCGATCAGCCCATTGGTATCTCTCACTTCCTTAAGAGGATTCTCTATATACTGCCAATCTTCTTTCAACTGTGTACTAGGTCCTTCATTCCATGGTCCGCGAACATCTTCACCCTGTGACAGATTAAAATATAAATTACTGTACTTAGGCGATGTCTGTAAAGCTCCTGGAGGGAAATTAGGCTGTATAGTCTCCAAAGCTGCTTCAAACTGCTGGTAATGTGTAACCTCACGTGTCATCAAAAACATTAGTGTTTCTCTTACCAAAGGATCATCAGTAAAATGCAGCAAATTTTCATAACCAATCTTAGCTCTACTCTCACCTGCCATGTTGGAACGTAAATCTACCGTCAGATCAGCGCAAGCCGAAACATAAGTAGCACACCAAGGATTACCATTACTATCCGTCAATGAAGGACTACCCGGCGCAGCTACCAAAAAGAATGGATTGGTATAAGCCTGATGAATAAAATCCTCCTTCACTGCTTTACCGTTCATCATAGCATTCAGAGGGGTTATCTCCACTGCATCTTTCATTTCTCCTCCCACTGGGCCGAGCAACATCTGTATGGTTGCTCCTACAATTTCCAAATGCCCCAATTCCTCTGTTGCAATATCCATTAACATATCATACTTGTCAGGATACGGA
>CAQBGY010000588.1:0-1115 GCA_948759685.1 uncultured Eubacterium sp. | reverse complement strand
TTAATTCTCCATTAGCTCCTCCAAATGCCTCAAGCATGATGCGTGCAAAACGCGGATCAGGTTTGGATACTCGTGCATTAAACTGCAAATCTTTCACATGATAAAACATAATCTCTCAATTTTAAGTTTGTAATAAGATCCATACTCTCTTTACTTTCCCACTACTAAAAAGGTGGCCCCCGATGAAGGCTTTTTCTCATACTTCTCATAAACTCTCCTTTCTTCATAACTTATCTTAGTGTTTGAATCACTCGACATCAGTAATAAATGTCTGTAGCAAATATAGAGCAAAAAAAAAGAGAGACGGAAATAAAATATCATTTATTCAGTATCCTTAAAAGCAGTTATACTAAAAATAATATATATTGTGACGAGATAAATAAAATTATTTTATTACAAGCTCACACATTCTTAAAACTGAATATTCTAGTTCTATCACGTATCCCTCTCTTATTACTTTTAGGAGGCAACATTAACCGACAAAATTACAGCTAATAATAAACATACGCCATGACAAGCTTCTTCCTCTCAATTATCCATTCCAAACAAATCATACATCCCATTGATCGTACTAGATCTCAAAAAATTCAATTGCATCCATTCTCTATATTGGCTTTTATCTCATTCAAACACTCCCTCCCACTTCATTGACTTTTGAAAATACGATAAAAAAAGAAGCTAAATACTATAGGCAACCATAGATTATATATAAATTTGCAGGATAATGGAACTACGTAAAATACTCAATAAAAGATTAACCAAGGAAGATTTATACAAAATGATTTGCCTTATGCAAGGAGGCTGTGGCGATCCTCACAAAAAATTGTTGTATAAACTCATCAATGATACAGAAGAGCGTATATCCTATAATGCACTTTGGATATTTACACATTTCTCAGCAACAGACAACAAATGGCTATATAAAAAGAAAAACGACCTGATAAACAAAGCTATGATAACACCACATAAAGGAAAGCTTCGCCTTCTACTCACCCTTTTACAAAAACAACCAATTACAAGAAATGATCTACGCACAGATTATCTCAACTTTTGCCTCACCTAAATTAACTCTACAGAACCTTATGCAATAAGGTCATTATGCATTAAGCAAGCTT
>CAQBGY010000587.1 GCA_948759685.1 uncultured Eubacterium sp. | reverse complement strand
AATACCCCGGAGGGGTTAAAGTTAGACCCCCATTTGAAATGGGGGTTGCTAATTTTCTTTATGCCGTCAACGGAAAATGTCAATCGTGTTATGCAGAAAATATTTTTCAGATATAATAAGCGACGAAAAGATACTTATGGAAAAAATCAAAAAGCATACGGAGGCAATACGCCCCGACAGACACAACATTAGAAACCTGCGTGTTAAATCCTTTTCAGGATTTACTTACAGAATCCCGACATAGCCAAATGATACGGCAGGAATACGGGGCAGGAAAACTGCCCCGTATAAACATAAAGAAAATATCTTGAAACGTACAGACTTTGTTATAAAAAAGTTACCGCCGCATGATATTTATTTTTCCAAACAGACAAAAACACAGTGTTTTGCTGATTACCAGTAACTTTCTTTAAGGAGGCGTTACCATGAATAAATCCCAAACGATATATGCAGAGTTTCATAATAAAACAAATACGGATCTGCTGAAAATGATATTTGTTGAAGAACATGCCCCTTCAACAATTGCAGCTTCCATTTTGATTTCCAAACTGCTTGACCGTGTCTGCCAGCTCGAAAAAGAAGTCCTGTTTTTAAGCGGACAAAATGAGCAGAAACGTAAACGCAAAATCTACTATTACTATGATATAGAGCTGACGGATGAACTGCTGGTTGACTACATTGACAGCGAGGCATTTACAATCTATGAGCTGGAAAAGAAAGTAGGGGCAAAAAAGAATGTGCTGCGAGGCCGCTATATCCGTGCCAAGAAGCGGATACAGGCACAGAAATGCCAACATGATAAATAACTGAATATGCACAAATGACATTCTTAGTAAAATTGAATATAATAATAACAAGAAAGAAGGAGTGGATTATATGAGTTTAACCACTAAAGTTAAGCGAAATCCAATGTATATTTGTATGGAGAGGGAAATCGCTGAAAGCTATCTGAGCAGTAACATTTGTAAAGTTCCAAATTGTACAGAAGAGTGCATTGCCGTATTCCAATCCAAAAAGGCTGCACTAAACAGCATGAGACCTCTTGCAAGACAAGCATTAAAAAATAGTGATTGTTTTCGCTTTATGGTTTTTGGCCTCTACTTTTCGGAAATTGCCCCATTATGGTGTCCTAAAGAAGAGTATAAGGGTGAGAGCATAATTGAGAGGGATAACAGAGTATTAAGCGATATATATGTGGCCAAAAATGATATTCCTAGAGAGGAACTCTTTATGGTAGAATCATGGTGCCTTTATAAAGATAAAAGCAAGAAATTGAGGTATCATAGAGATTATAAGATGGTTGATACGTCTTATGATGACATTGATTCCAATTTATCAGAGGAATAAACAGTGTGATAAATCTCCACTTTTGGAAGCATTCCAATGAACACCAGATTATACATATGAATTGCATAATCTAAACAAAAAAGATTAGTGTTGATTACTTACAGTAGTAAATCAATTCTAATCTTTTTTGTATGTGATAATATCAGCAATATCACAGTTGATCATGTTGCAAAGGTCATTTAAAGTATTAAGGGTTATACTTCTATTATGTTTGAGATTATCAAGCATACCTCTGCTCATTCCATATTTGTTCAAAAGGTCATATTGGGTAATTTCCCTAGCTTTCAGAGTTCGCCATAGCGGTTCAAAAGTTATCACATTAGATATTTGTTACAGAAAAGAAAAAATTTTTGTGTATGAGAGGCATTTATGGAAGATACAGGATAATGGCATCTAAATCACATAACTATTATTGATATTATAAATATTTAACTATATTAAAGAATAAGATTATGAAAAAGAAAATAATAGCACTAATAACAGCATTGACACTTGCAGTCAGCTTATCAGCTTGTGGAAAAGATACATCAAGTAACAATTCTGATGCAGACAAGAGAATAGCAGAACTTGAACAGGAATTAGAAGAATTAAGAGCAGAGAATAAGGATTTAAAGGCACAGTTAGGCGATGCATCCTCAACAGAACAACAATCATCAAATGAAGCAGAGAGTTTGTTGAAAACAACCATTGAATCTCCAGAAACAAGTGGTGTTTGTGGTGCAGGCTTAACATGGTACTATCAAAATGGAGTTCTTGCAATCACAAGCACCGGAGAAATGGCTCGGTTTGTTAGGGAAACCGATAGAAAAGA
The DNA here is from genome assembly GCA_948759685.1 of uncultured Eubacterium sp. The sequence goes on along the minus strand of CAQBGY010000587.1, from coordinate 1,093 downwards.
CTTAAGTCATTCTTGGGTCACCAGTCCATGGTGGGACTTAAAAGACAAAATAGTTTGGGTTATCATAGATGATGGTGTAACAACCATAGGAGAATGCGCTTTTGAGTATTGTTTCTCATTAAGCAAAGTAGTATTGCCTAATACACTAACAACTATAAATGAAGAGGCATTTGCGGCTTGTTACAGCCTAAAAGAAATTACAATTCCAGATTCAGTAACAGATATAACCAATAGTGCATTTGATAAGCATTATGTTGAGACAATAATATATAAAGATAAAAATTATACATTTGATGAATTTGAAGATAATGCTAATGAATTAGGTATATCAGGTTTTTCAGGGGTAGCAGTGCCAGTAACCGAATAATACATAATACTAAATTTTTCCAATATTCAGTATTTGAAAATCAAAATGCAGTTGCTTAAATTGCCTAAACAATAAGAAAAAAATATATATCCAGAAAAATTTTCCTGAAGTAGGGAGTAGATTATTTAAAAAAGATACTTGCTTTTATAATGAAACGAGCGAGTATCTTTTTTTATAAGCCTTAAATTTATGACATTGAGATGGCTGCTAGTACTCCGTACTGAAAACCCTTATGCAAATATTTCGGGCTATTTTCCCGATTGCACAAGCTCAGAATACTCAGCGTAGCCCGCTACGCCTCCGTTTCTGAACTTGCACACTCAAAAAAATATCCTCGAAAATTTGCACAGGAACTTCAAGTACGGAGTACTAGGGTTTATCATAGAAAATGCTAAATTGGCTATAAGCACAAAAATCCTTATGGCATAAAGTCATAAGGATTTTTGTGTTTAGTTAAAAGCCAACAATATGTGCATACTAACCTAAAAATGGCAACTTTTTTATTAAATCCATTGCTTCACCCGTTAGGGAAGCTACCTGTTTTTGTAAATTTTTGCCGCATATTATCATCTCTTTTTATTCGATATTATCGAATAAATCAAGCCTTTTCTTGTTCTCAGATTGAAAAAATAGAAACTTTATGGTACTATGATTTATACAAAAGTAAAATTGAAAGCAGGTGGGAAGATTGACAGTGACGGAACAGATAGACCAGAAACATCAGGA
>CAQBGY010000586.1 GCA_948759685.1 uncultured Eubacterium sp. | reverse complement strand
GGGCTGCATCTGTCCGGTTGGTGCAGAAGTAGATACGCTGGGCGTACAGATAACCGCCAACGGCAGGCACAAGGCGGTCTTGCTCTATGACACCGAACAGTCGGAAGTGCAACTGTTCAAGAATGTAAGCAACCTGCTGGCACGAGCCAAACAGCCGGATAAACCCGATGAACAGAAAGCATTCTGTCTGACGGGTATGTCACGCAAAGAACGCCTGAACGCCATTGTGCAGAGCATGGATAAGTTCTACTACCAGTATGGCGGCATCCAGTTGGTCGTCATTGACGGCATCGCAGACCTTGTAAAGAGTGCCAACGATGAAGCGGAAAGCGTGGCGGTGATAGATGAACTTTATCGGCTGGCGGGCATCTACAACACCTGTATTCTGTGCGTGCTGCACTTCGTCCCCAACGGTTTGAAACTGCGGGGACATTTGGGTAGCGAGTTGCAGCGCAAGGCGGCTACAATCCTTTCGATAGAGAAAGACGATGAACCCGCCCAGTCGGTGGTAAAAGCCCTGAAAGTAAGGGACGGAAGCCCACTGGACGTTCCTCTGATGCTCTTTGCATGGGACAAGAAAGCCGGGATGCACGTTTACAAGGGTGAGAAACCCCGTAAGGAAAAAGAGAAGCGCAAGGAAAGGGAACTGGTAGGTGTTGCCCGTGATATTTTCGGGCGACAGGCACATATTACTTATATAGACCTTTGCGAACAATTACAGCAGGTCTTGGATGTTAAGGAGCGTACCGCAAAGAGTTATATCCGCTTTATGCGTGAACGGGAGATTATCATTAAAGACCCGGTGAACCAAAGCTATTTTATGATAGGTCTTATTTAATCCGGTAGCCTTATGTATATAGATAAAGAAAACTTCGTGGCTTGGATGGAGCGTATCATGGATAGGCTCGATATGCAGGACAAAAAGATAGACCGTCTGTTAAGCGGTCACAATTACCTGAACGGTGAAAAACTCCTTGACAATCAGGATTTGTGCTTTATGCTGAAAGTGAGTACCAAAACCTTGCAACGTTACCGGAAGAAAGGAATACTGCCTTACTTAACATTAGACGGAAAATATTTCTACCGTGCAAGCGACATACACAAGTTAATCCGTGAACGCACGGATTGAATGGTTATCATTTCCAATTTTTATTCTTCGTCCTGCCTTGTTATGATAACAGGGTAGGATTTTAAGATTTTATATCTATAATTTCAGTAATAACACCTACTGGCAAATATTCAAAAAGTTTCAAACGTATTTTGTTCATATATTAAGCGTTTCAATTCCTATTAAACAACTTTTTCACGAATCAAAAAGGGTTAAATACTTGAATTTGTGGATGTATGTTTGAAAAATATTGTATTTTTGTACCCGAAAATAGTAGAACAATGGCTAAAAAGCATTCATTATCTGTTGAAAGCATAGATCAGGTTGCTATTGATTTTATAGCAACAAAGCCTTCATATTCAATTAAAATAGCAGATTGCAATGAAGGTAAATTGAAAAAAATAGAAATAACTCATAATAAGGAAACTGGTATCTTAAACTGTTTTATTAGCGGCGGACAGGTTTCTTACAATATACAAGGAAAAGCTCATTTGAGAGGAATATGTGAAGAATGTTGGAATGCTATCCTTCAAAATGCTTCAATTCCTTGCCCTGACAAGAAGACTTTTACAGCAAAGGGAATAAGTGAAGAAGATTTTGATACTTTTATAGAGATGTTATCTGAAAGTAAAGAAATCGAAATAACTACGATCAATTCAGATAACAATCCTACTATTAGAAATCAATATCATCTAAAAGGGAAATATGATGCCAAAGTATCTATTATTTTTTACAATAATGGTACTTTATTTTTACAGGGTGCTGTGACGGCTTTTTTTATTGAGCTTATTACGGAAATAATGGAAACTATATCTTCTGTTCCATCCGAAGTAATGGAAGACTTTTTAGCTGTTCAACCTTTAGTTGGGTATGTGATAGAAAAAGATTTGAATAAGCATTTCACGAAAACTGAAAATATTGAAGGAAGTATTCTTGAAGATTTTCTAAAAACATCTATTGCTCTTGCTAATTCTGGTGTTGTAGTTGATGATTATGGGTGTTACACATTCGGTATAATGAAGGCTTTGGATGGTTTAATTAGTAAAAGACTTTTGGAGGACGCATCGGATTTTAAAGATTATGGGACATATTTTGAGAAGGGTAAAGATGGAAATTTCCATTTTCTTGAAAATGTGGGAACTTACAACGGTAATCCCTCGTTAAAAAGAGCATTGGAAAAGGCGTATGACTTTTATAACAAGAATCGGCATACAACTTTCCATGTTGATCGCAGGAATTTAGAAACAAGTAGGACCTTATATTATGATGAGGCGGTGAACATAATAAAGGAGGGACTTGTTATTATAAATGACTTATGTGTTAATTGGTAGAAAAATGAGAACGAAAGATTATCAGATAATCTCTTTAGGAGAACGAAGTTTTTTAGTAGTAGTTCTGTCATTAGAAATGACGGATTACTATTGGACTGCTCTCCAATCAGAATTGGCAAAATACAATGTTGCTGATGCTGAAGTTTATTTTGATTTTCTATATCGCAACGGGTTAAAAAATAGATTTTTCAAAACTAAACTCACGGGAGTTAGCCTACTGAATAATTCTTTAAGAAAATGTAAAGCAACACAGGAATGTATTATTGCTTCTGAAAAATTCTTCACACTGCATAAGGATGTAATTGAACATAGTGTATTATCATCTGTTCAAAAAACATTCTTAAGAAAGAAGTTGGACAGGATTAATATTTTTCCAGAAAATGTGCTTTAAGCACATCAAGGATTTGATATATTAAAACAAAAGGTGCATCATTGATGCACCTTTTGTTTTAATATAGTAACTATTCACCTATCGTGATATGTACAACCTATTCATTTTCAATGTAGAAATGCATCCCGGTGCGTCCGAAATACCAACCGATAGCGGGCAAATGGGCGGCTGCACCAAGGTACAGCCCTACAAGCTATTGAACTCCAATCAGGTAAATAGCTGAACAATTACTTTAATATATTTATTTTGTTAGAAATTACTAAAATAGGAATACAGGATTTCTATTATTTGCAAGGTTATTCCGGTGATTTTCGTTACTTTTGCAAAAGTAACATAAGAGAATAACGGCGGTTGAACAGTTTCGGCTGTGATTTCGTCATTATATATAACATATTCGTTCGCCGAATATCTCACTACGAAAACTGGCA
>CAQBGY010000585.1 GCA_948759685.1 uncultured Eubacterium sp. | reverse complement strand
CGGAGCATCTTCTCAACCTCAACATTATTGTCGATATATCCTCTTATTAGATTACAGCTTGCGTTTACGATGTCCATGTTGACACCCTCAAAAGCAAATGCACCATCAAGAGTTTGAGTGCCGTAAATCTCTGATAAAATGCTTCGATTGTAATGATGGAGCGACATGGAAATGGAATTCCACCGTGTATGACGCATCATCTCTTGCGAAGAAGGTAGCAACCCGTTTGTGTTTAGATGCAGATGAATCCCTCTATATTTGTCAATAGAGGCCCGTTCAAGAACACTATTAACTACCCCAGGGACTGTTGCAGGTTCGCCACCCGTAATATTGATCCTGTTTACCAGTATGCTATTAGATAGCAACTCATCTACGACCCGCCATAGTTTATCATGGTCAAACGGGACACTTGTGTCGTTACACCCCCGATTGGAACAAAAGGCACAACGAGCATTGCATCCGTTAGTCACTTTGACAAACAGATTTACATACGGAGGAATATGGTTAGCAGGCAAAGTTCCATTTCTACATCCGGTGTTCTTGATGGCAATGGCATTGCCAAATAACCTCATCTCCATACTTGTTTCCCTAATTTCACATCTTCAATGAATTTTAGTTTCTCGGCTTGCGTCGCAAATACAATTCTTCCCGAATATTCACCATAAATGGGAAGACTATTGTCATATTTTGGAATATAGTAACTTCCAAGATGCTTGTATGACTTATCATTTTCCAAAATCTGTTTAGCGATGTGAAACTCAAGCCAATCAGAAATGGAATTAGGGCCTTTCCCTTCTCCACAGGAACGGATATATCTACCGGTCTTTTCTTTCACATATATGGGTGCAGTACCCATCACTTTTGGTACATATACCTCCGGATGGCATGGACTGTCTTCAATGAAGTCTCGATTTATTGTGGCCTCAAGTCCAATCTCCTTAACAGAATCATCATGATTTCCAAACATAATCTTCCTCATCTTCTGAGCGTCCAATACACCATCTGTCGATATTTCATCCCATAGTTTTCGGATCGCTCTCACAAAGAAAGTCACAGGATAGTTCATGGCGGATGCGCCACTCATAACAAAGTAGTAAAATCCAGAAATAGGCTCACACGCTGAAAAATTCAGCACATCAGTATATTCAAAAAGATCTCGTCGCAATTCCTCCGGAGTGGAATAACGTCTGAATTCATTGAGATAAGATACAAGGTTCAACAGTTTTTCGCGGCAATATAAATCATAAGCCTTGTCGGATGCAGTCTGAAAATTATCTTTATTAAAAATAAATTTTCGCAGCTTGGACTCGTCAAGTATCCCTCCGGCAAAGATTTCCGGTTTGTCATGAAGAACGTATTTGAGGATTCTGACAGAGAGGAAAGCGATATTGTTCCCCTGTTCATCAAACCGTTGAAGATATGCTCCTAAGTCAGATAGTGCTTGCTCCGGGGAGGTATATTTTTTCTCCTCATTCATACCGAGAATGATATCAGCGAAAGTTTTGGTCATCCCAAAACAATGAGTTGTTACTTCACATGGGAGTTTGTTTATCCTTGGCCTCACACTATCTTCAACCTTTTTCAATGATAGGGACAACTCTTCACATAATTGGCTGACCGTTTCGGCTACATACTCATCAAGGAGCGAAAAGCAGTCGAATAATGAAATATTATTGTACTTTTGCTTCAAGTCCTCAGCATTTAGAATCTTTACATCAATACCTTCTTCTGAAAGTGAATGCGCAGCGTCTAATGCTCGTTCCTGTTTTCTTTTTCCCTCAAAGTCAAATGGGATAGTACAGACAACCGTCACGGGTATGTGAACTTTGTTTGCCAATGTAGCAATCCATTCACTACAATATGTACCAACTCCACCTCCAAATCCGGCAACAATAATTAGATGTTTTACAGTATCGTCAAGGATAGAATGAATAAGTTCGATATTCTCATTTTGATTAACAAAATATTGTTCAAACGCTTTCTTTGAGCATATTGATTTAGCCGTACACGGATCAGCATCTTGTAACTTGAATCGATAAGACACACTTGATGTGCTGATTGTAGTAATATCATCAGTGATAATTGCATATTCTGCAAATGGCGAAGGATTTTCAATCATTCGGCCAACTGCATTACTGCCACCACCTCCAATTCCAATTATCTTGATAGGTGTATCGTAATGTTTTACTCTTGCTTCATGAGCCGCTTCCATAGTATCAAGGATTCTTTGAGGATGTATTGAACGATTCTCATTTTCGATATAGATAGCAAACTCGATAGGTAATATCACATTCGGCAAGTTATAGGCGTTGCGGAACAATGGGGCAATATCTTTTATTTCAAACCCGGCTATTCCACAGCCGATCTTGGTAACATAAAATGTAAGAGCCTTCTCATATTCGGCAAATTCTATGAATTTATCAACATGAGGTTTGATGGTTTCTACTCCGCCCTGCATTGTTGGTATAGCGTATGAGTTACCTTGCAGACCCTCGCCTTGACCCCATATAGCGCCAAAGCGATTAAATGCCACTCTCGCGGCGCCACCGGCATGATGTCCTGCCAGATTACTGCCAAATACAAAAACATCTCTTGGTCCCAAAGACGTGATAGCCACTGGAGTATATTTAGCATTCAACGGAGTATCGCATACTCCACTGGTTTGACCTACAACGCTTGCTGAAGAAGTCGTACAGCTACTTTGTTTCGGTTTTCTTGATCTAAAGAAATCAAATAGTCCCATAGTGATTTTCGGTACTAAAATTAGTCAAAGATAATCTTTCCTTTTGAATATCCGTAGTTTGATTCAATTATTAAAACTACTTTTTCGGAAAATGATGCCCATTCATGACAATATCGGGTTTCGACACAGATTTCTGAGTCTTTGATTTGGTAAAGATTATCTCCGATTTTCTTTACCTCAACAATATATTTCCCGGTATCAACTTTTGTTGGTGTCAATATATATTTGACTTCGATGGTCTTATCATATGAGCCAACCGCCTTTGTTCCAGTCGGTGCTCTGATTACAGAATATAGTTCTGATATATCGTAGCTACTTTCCGCAAAAGCGAAAGAGGACACCATCATGAATAACAGACATAATACAATTGTCTTAATTTGTGTCATATCCTATTTTGTTTTAATTACAATAAAATTTGATGCGTATGGTAATGCCGTAGAGTGTAGATATTTGGGTGATTTATCTGATTGATTGACGCGGTAGAAGCAATAGTTCCAGCCTTGTCCCATATCGGTGTAT
>CAQBGY010000584.1 GCA_948759685.1 uncultured Eubacterium sp. | reverse complement strand
AATTATCTTTACTGAGATACTGAAATGGAAACGGAATAAGACAGTTTGGGGTATTTTTATTCTTACTGCTATTTTGGGAGTATTTGCGGTTGAGCGTGCCTGCAGCATATCAAGAAGCAGTCCTCTCATGGATAGCTTTGGTGACTTATACACTTTGGCATTTAAGAACCTTACAAGCCTGTTTCTGCCTATTGTGTTGGGGATGTTTGCCACCACATTGTTCTTTGATGAACAGAAAAACGATACATTAAAAGGACTTTTGATTATTCCGGTTTCCAAAGCACAGCTTTATTTTTCAAAGATAGCGGTTGTAATCCTTATGTCATTGGGGCTATGCCTGTTTACCTTTGTTATCTGTATCGTTGGCGGCTTAATTGCTGGCGGCTTTACTGATTTGAATACGGAAACAATACTACAGGCGGGGCTATTGTTTTTGGCTGGCGGTGCGCTGATCCCGGTTGCCATGCTCCCAATCATATTTTTAGCAACGCTATCAAAAGGGTACATTTTACCGATTGGGGCTGTATTACTTTATCTTGTGCCTGTTGTGCTTGCCCCGTCCCAGCTCATGGGACTGCACCCCTTGGCGAGTGTTATGGGAATTTATCCCCACATTTCACCTGCCGCTATTGAAATGGTAAACAGTTGGACAGGAAATGCTGTAATAACAGCATCACCGATGACTTGTTCTGTTTCTTTACTGGCTATAGGCATTATTTCGACAATCGTTTCTGTAATTGTTTTACAGAAGAAAACATTTTGAAGAGTTTTTACCAACTATTCAGCAAGCGGAAACTTGTATAACTATGTGATTTAGAAAGACCACGATAATTAAGAAAGTGAGGAAATATTATGTGCAGCTATGTGATTGAAACAAAGCGGTTAACAAAAAAATATGGTGAGCAGACAGCGGTCAATGCTGTTAATATCCATGTAGAAAAAGGGCGGATATACGGACTGCTGGGGCGTAATGGAGCTGGCAAAACCACAATAATGAAAATGATTTTGGGATTAACCCCTGTTACTTCTGGGGAAATAGATGTGTTCGGACAAAATATCAAAGGAAGGGAAAAACGGGTATATCCCCGGATTGGGGCTATTATTGAAACACCCGGCTTCTACCCAAACCTGACGGGTACGGAAAACCTTGAAATATTTGCGAAGCTGCGTGGTACTGCTGCCCCAAATGCTGTAAAAAATGCTTTGGATATTGTCGGTCTCCCTTATCGGGACAAAAAGCTGTTCAGCAAATATTCTCTTGGAATGAAACAGCGTCTTGGTATTGCAAATGCTATTTTGCATGATCCGGAGCTGTTGATTTTAGACGAGCCTACGAATGGTCTTGACCCTATCGGCATTGCAGAAGTAAGAGATTTTATTAAAGACTTGAGCACCGAGCGAGGGAAAACAATCCTCATTTCCAGCCATATCCTGTCCGAGATTGCATTGTTGGCTGATGATATTGGCATTATTGACCACGGTGTCTTACTGGAAGAAAACAGCATGGAAACACTGAAAAGAAAAAACAGTAAATATATACTTCTGCAAGTTTCTGATATTCCGAAAACTTCTCTTGTTTTGGAAAGGCAATTCGGAGTTACAGATTATTCCGTACAGGATGACCATTCCCTGCGGATTTATAATACGTCATTGGATATGGCGGCTGTCAATAAGGCTCTTGTGGTGCAGGATGTGGCAGTTATCAGTTCTCAATTATGTAATGATACATTGGAGGACTATTTCAAAAAAATTACAGGGGGAGAAGGCATTGCTTAAATTGATACAGACAGAATTTCTAAAACTGCATCGTAGAAAGTTCATACTGTTAATGCTGCTGGCAGCTCTTCTTATGCCATTTCTTGCAATCTTTTATTTTAGTGGGTTCAGGGAAGCAGGTGTAGACACAATACAATTTTATAAATGGACTGCGTTCAGCTATACGCCTTGGGTTATACTTCCTGTCGTATTGGGGGTATTTTCCACTATGCTTATGTATGATGAACACCAAAATGATATGCTTAAACAGTTGTGGATTGTACCGATTAGCAAGGCAAAATATTTTTTTAGCAAATTTATTGTTGTGCTGTCTTATTCTATTTGTTTTATGTTGCTCACAGCCGGATTGTCCGTGATTTTTGGTACACTTCCCGGTTATATAACATTTGAATGGAGCAGTTTTTGTTACTTGCTAAAAAAATGTATGGAAATTGCTATATTAACCGCATTCGCCATAATGCCGCTTTTGGCGGTTGCGGCTGCTGGAAAAAGTTATATATTTCCAGTATGCGTAACGCTGGTTTATACGTTCCTTGGTTTTATTCTGCTTATGGTTAATATGTATCTGCACCCTCTATCCAGTATGAGCGCCATTGTCATGCGTGATATTCCCGGTGTAGTTTTGGCACAAACTCTTAATATTCCGGCGGCATTAATATGTATTACTATATGGTGTGCGGGTTCAGTGGTGTTGGCTATATTGGCTTTAGGAAAAAGAAAGTGAGGTGGATAGTATGAAACAATTACTTTGGGCTGAACGCCGAAAACTTCGTCATTCTAAAATCGTTTGGATTGCTGTCTTTGCAGTGGTTATGATTGCTGTTATCGTCTTTGCAGAGGGGCAGTTTGTATTTAAGGGTTCACGATATATAGATGGGGCTGGCTGGTTTATGACTGCCGCACAGTCTTTGGCAACCTTTTTTGTGCTTCCGGCTGTCATTGCATTGTTAGGCAGCTATATGATTTGCCGGGAGGAACAGGAAGATACTCTGAAATCACTGCGGCTTGTGCCAGTAGATGAAGCGAAACTGACTGTTGTTAAAATGATCGTTGCAATGGTTTTCAGTATTTTGATTTATCTTCTGCTGTTTGTAATTACTTTTGCGGTTGAAGCTATAATGCATTTCGGAACATTATCTATTCAGACAGTATGGGGCTTCCTTTTTACCTATTTTGTAAATGGTATTGGCGTATTTCTTGCTATTTCACCGATTGTGGCATTAGTAGCCCGTATAAAAAAAGGGTATTGGCTTGCTTTGGTATTTACTGAAATCTATTCCTTTGCCGGTCTGTTTGCAAGTATGTCTGAAACTCTGAAAACTGTTTACCCGATTACTGCGGTGTTCCAGCTTTCAGGATATTATGAAGCAACAATCGGAAACAAAGTAGCCAGCTTAGTTATTCTGATAGTTTGTATGGTTCTTGCAGTTTTAATTTTGAACGGATTAAGCCGTAAAAACAAAAAGAGTATTTATTAATTGTGTAAAA
>CAQBGY010000583.1 GCA_948759685.1 uncultured Eubacterium sp. | reverse complement strand
AAAGCGCCCGGATGGTTAAATTCCATTCGGACGCATAAGATACGGTATTCAGTTAGAATATGACAAATTTCGCATTTGTGTGTAGACAGTTCCCTTTGTGGGAAATGGATTTTTTTAATCGCTTATTTTTTAGCCGATTTTGTAAAAACAGGTTATGATTCATGACGGCTCCTTTCACCAGCCGCCATTTTGGGAAATACTAGGGCAACAATCTTTTTGTAAATAAAGAAACAGCGGCTTTGCCTTTCTCAAAACCGCTGTCTTATGGGCACATACAAATATGTCTGCTGTATAACGGCTTTTTTTCTTTCGCCATTATTCGGCAGATGATTTTTCTTAATTCAAATTCTACTCATTTGTAGTTCATTATCAAAAACAAGGGTAACACCTTCTTTCAATTTACATTTTTTTAAATCCTGATTGGGAAAACTCTTTATTTTCCCACTTGTAATCAGTTGTAGATATTCCTTTTCTGACAGAAGTAATTTGCTTCTCACAACAGAAGATACCTTAACAGAAAGAGAATACTTACTTTTGATTTCAAGTTGTACGGTTTCATTCAGAGAAAAGCAATCACCAATAACAGAATATTGAGGCAAACCGACTTCCACACCATTCTCTTGTAAAAACTGGCTATCCATTGCATATTTCTCTACAAGTTCGTTATCATTTTTATAAAATCCGTCCAATAGCTGCGGCTTTATTGCTTGTGGAGAAATACGGGAATAAACAGTAGCGTTCCATGTGGTATTGCAATCACAGCATTTGTAAATTAACCAAATATCCAAGTATCTGCGCTGGGCATTTACCCGGAATTGCCGTGAACAAGCAAACAGATTTTTTCTTCCACATTTCTTGCAATATTTTAATACAGGCAACAAGGAAAGGCTTTGTACTTCCCATATAATTTTTTTCACTCCGTAATTCCTCCTGATTCTTAAATTTAAAAACTAAAAGGCGGATTGTCACAACATTTTTTCATAAAAGCCATACCTCCTTATGTTTCTTGCAAATAAATTGTATCATCATACAATACAGAACCAAACCTAATACTCTTTTTATAAATAAACATAAGAAATGGGCTGATGTATTTTGAAATAATACCAGCCCATTTCTGTCAATTATATTCTTTTTTTAACTGCCCGATAATTCTCTGAATACTTTTCAAAGATAGAAAATATTTTTCGGCAAGGAATTCCATTCGTTTCCCTGCAAGGTAGTCATCATAAATACGTTGGTTTCTATCTTGTAATTCCTGACGTGTTGAGGTTGTTTCTCCCCAGCTTTTTTTGTTATCAGAAATTCTGGGGATATACAAAAATTCTCCATCAATGTATTCCTGAACTTTCAGAAGTAAATCATGCGGCAGAACGTGTGTTGCTTTTTTGTAACCCATTTTGCACTCCTAATGTGATTTGTCTACCAGGAACTGCAAGGTCTATCCGCAACACCTATTCACTTTTTAATCGTTGCGATAGCCTTGCTTACGCAACAATAACGATAGGATTAAGCATAAATCCCCAATCCTCCTTTCCTTTTACTCCACACTAAAAAATTTTATTGCAGAGTGCGACAAGGTGAAACCTCAAATTCATTTATGAAAAGAAAATGAGGAATATTTTATTATTATACCTTGCCTTTAGTTATAAATCAATTCTGCGCAAATGATTTCTTCCGCCTGCGCCTTACAGTTATTTGCCAGCCCCACCCATTTCATCTGGTCGTCCGCTTTCAGTTCCTCGGTCACACCGGCGGCCTTCATCAACTGTGGCATAAGAATATCCATTCGCTCATTGGCGGCCTCGTCAATCTCCAACAAATGGGGATAGAGTTTTTCCGTCAGGAGCAGGCTGGTATACAGCCCTTTCCGGTGTTCTTTCAGATAGCGGAGCCTCATGCGCCCATACTTGCCGATTGGCGTGTCCGGCTGCTCTTTTAATACCAGATTCGGGAGATAGTAATCTCCAACTTTTGTATAAGTCAGTCCATTCATGTGTATGCCTCCTTGTCTTTTCTGTGGTATGCCAGCCGCCTACATAGCGGCTCTGTCTGGCATTGGTGCTTTTTGGGGTTCTTTCTTTGGCAGGCTGCTGGCCGGGATAAACACGCCTTTTTCCATATCCTCGGCATGGATAGCGGCTTTCTTCGCCTCGATTTCAGCCTTTTTCTTTGCTTTGATTTTTTCCTCATACCGTTTCTGCGTCCCATTGGCCTTGCGCCGGAGATATGCCTGGTGCAGTTTGTCCTTGCGTTCTTCTTTCTTCCGCAGGGCTTCCAGTTCCTCCGGCGTGAGGTTCACTTCCCCAAAGTGGGGTGGTATGTACCTTCCGACAAAATTGAAGTAAATCTCAACCTCCTGCGTGGTTTCAATGCTGCCTTTCCGGTCACGCTCATGGACAAGGATTTTCTCCACAAACTCATTCAGCATGGTGATAGTCAGGTTATCAAAATTCTCATACTTGTCAACAAGGGCGATAAATTTCTCCGCTGATTTCCGGCTCTGCTCATATCCGGCGATTGCCTTTTCCAGTTCGGCAATCTCGCCGGAAAGGGATTCCTGCTCCTTTGCGTACTGTGCGTCCAGGGTGGCGTATCTTGCGTCCGGCAGCTTGCCCAGCACATTGTCCTCATAAATCTTGCATATCAGTTTTTCCAGTTCCCCGGCACGTTTCTGTGCCGCCGCCAGCCGTTTCCGCTTTCTGGTGATGTCGCTGGCCTGCTGCTCGGCCTGGGTTTCCTGAACCGCTTTGATAAACTCTGCCCGGTCATTTCTGGAATACTCCGCAATCGCCCGGAGCATATCGGAAACCAGTGTCAGGACAGCGCTTTCGTTGATTCGGTGTTGCGTGGAGCAGAGGACGCCAACCGGAACCTTGCTATATTGGGAGCAGGTATACTGTGAGATACGCTTGCCGTTGTTGGTGCGGTGGACGTACATCTTGCCGCCGCAGTCGGCGCAGTAGAGCAGGCCGGTGAGCGGGGCGGCTTCTCCCCAGCCGTCCGGGTAACGCTTCACGTTGGAGCGGATTCTCTGCACATTCTCAAAGGTTTCCGGGTCGATAATGGCGGCGTGGGTGTCCTCAAAGATTACCCATTCGTTTTCGTCAACGTAATGGCTTTTCTTGTCCTTAAAGTGCTTGCGGGTCTTGAAGTTGATGGTATGGCCTAAATACTCACGCTTTTTCAGGATATTGACGATAGTGGAAGAGCCCCAGCCATAAGGGTCTTTAAACGTCTTGGACTGATTCACGCCCTCCCCGTAAT
>CAQBGY010000582.1 GCA_948759685.1 uncultured Eubacterium sp. | reverse complement strand
CGTCTAAACTGACGGGCTATATCTTCGCATCCTTTGTTTTCGCTGAATAGTTACCAGAATGCACCAAAATGCAAAAGAATTATAAAAGTAGTACCATCTTTGCCTATTTCAAAAAAAAAGACCCTCTCAGAAATCATCTGAAAGGGCTTTGTGAGGTTCCTGGCGAACCTCTTTTTCTTTATTTTCCTTATTTATTAGATAAAACATCATTTTCATAAACCATTGAAAAACAATAGATTATTTACCACACAAAGAAAATAGAATAAAATAAGATAAAGAAAAGGTGGGAACAAAGTGGGAACATATAAAACATTTATTGTATATTTGTTCCCACCTTATCATAGTAAGAACTCGAACTAAAATATAAAGCTATGGCAGTATCTTTTTTTATCCGAAACAAGAAGGCAAAGATAGCCACTCTATTTGCCCGTATCAGAAGCAAAGCTAAGGATATAGACATCAAAGCCTCGACCTTGCTAGAAGTTGACGTATTAGCGTGGGAAAAATCCCAAGAATCAGCTATAAAAAGGAAAAACTACAGGAATGATAAAAACAATAAAGATTTTTTTAATAAACTGGATTTGATAGAGAAAACTCTAAATAACATCCTTGATTCAGATACAAACGTTACTAATGAGCTTGTAAATAAACGTATCTATGAGATAGTATATGCTGAACAGATAGCAGCCGAGAAAGAACGAGCAGAAGCCGAAGCTAAAGCCCTAGAAGAAGAACAGGCTACCAACTTCAACGACTTCATAGCACAATTCATTCACGAATGCGAAACCGGAAAACGGAAAAAGAAAGGAGGAACCACAAATATATCTCCTGGAACAATCAAGAGCTACAAAGGCTTTCAGTCCCAGTTTAAAGCGTATCAGGAAACAAGATTAAAGGTTATTGATTTTGATGACCTGACAATAGAGTTTTATAATGACTTCCGCTCATTCCTCACAGATAAGGAATATTCCCCCAACACTATCGCCCGCATGGTGAAGATATGCAAAACGATATGTTACGCAGCCGAGCAGCTTAAACTTATGGATGCGGCAAACGTCCGGTTTGGTTTTGATGTGATCTATAAAGATGTTGATAATGTCTACTTGACTGAAGAACGAATACAGGAACTTTATGAGTACGATTTATCCAATCGTCCGGCATGGGAAAAGATAAAAGATGTGTTTGTAGTCGGCTGTCTGACCGGGCAACGAGTAAGTGATTATAAGCGCATCAATTCAAAAATGATAGTTACCCTTACCGATGGCAATAAGTACATCAAACTTAAACAGGAAAAGACCGGAAATATCGTTTATATTCCTCTTGATTATCGGGTTGCAGCTATCCTTGACAAATATAACGGTGCACTTCCCAAAGTCTACGACCAAAAGATAAACGACCATATCAAAGAGATTGGAGAGGCTTTAGGATGGACGGAAATAGTAGAGTTGGACGAACAACGGGGAGCAATGGAGTATACAGCAAAGAAACGTTTCTGCGACCTTCTTAAAACTCATACCTGCCGAAGAAGCTTAGCAACCAATATGTATAAAGCCGGGGCTTCATTAAGTTCTATAATGGCTATCACTGGACACAGTAGCGAGCAACAGCTAAAGACATACCTCAAACTGGATGAATCAGAAAAGAGTATGATGGCAGTAAAAGAGAACTATTTCACAAAATTGAGAATAGCCAAATAACAGACTATGAAACAATACAAAAAGCACCCGGAATTTATTCATACACTGTCAATCCCCCCATCACTTCAACAGGAATATTTTAGATGTTGCCAATATCTCTATTTAAATGTGGATAATTATGGAGAAATCCCTTTGCAAAAATTGGCTATGTGGGATATTATGAAAGAGAATATCGGAAAACATGGAATTACGAAGGAAAATTATAAAAACAGTTGTGTTATAAATGTCATTCCTGATTTGACAGAGTATGCACGAGGCTTCCTTGATGGTTATAATGAAGATTTTAAACCATTTATCAATGATGCAGAAACCTTGAAAGAATACATAGTCAATAAAGCTTGTAAAGGATTTAGCAGCTTACCTAGAGCATATACCCCAAATGGCACATATTATCCACATGATGAGTTGTATAAAACTGGATCTTATGAAGGAGAAAGATATAAAGCTTGGGAAATAATATTGCAAACTCCTAGTATATTTGAATCTTATTTTACCACTGAAAAATGTAAATCAAAATACAAAACAGAAACTACCACTAAACAGAGAATAGAAAATCAGCCTAATACATCTTATGAAATCAATGAATCTGTTATATCATACGTTTATGAAATCTTAAATAATGATGCCTTTATTTTATCAAGAATACAATTTAGCACATTAGTAGAAAGCGCTGATTTCTCATCTATCTATGGTACAATGAACAGAAACAAAGCAAAAATAAAATGGATGATTAGTTGTTTATCTGTTTGTATGAATGATACTTGGTATGAAAATGCAGCAAAAAGCATAAATACAACCCAACAAAAATGTAGCGGTGCCAATGCCGCTGAATATATCAAAAACAAATTGAATAAAGAGAAAATAAAGGCAATTATGAAGAAAAAAGAATAGCTACGCCACAGTCGCACCACAGTTGCGCCACAGTCTTTTTTGCGGTCACTTATATAACACATTGATACACAACTGTATTAGTGTGTTATTTTTTTTATTCAAAAATTAAAAACTCCCCTGTTGCACCACAGTTGCGCCACAGTCGCCCCAATCTATCTTCGCATTTGAAGATAAGGACGTGAACACCTGACTTCATAACCAATTTAAAAGAATAAGTTATGAAAGAATTAAATTCAACCCAACAAGCTATTATCATGAGCTTCTTTGCTCCATTCGTAGATGCGATCGTAGACAGAATATCTGAAAAGGTCCTGTCTATGACTGCAAAGAAAGAACCAAAATTCTACACTCGAAAAGAAGCCGCTGAAATCCTTCATGTCACCTTACCAACATTGGCGAGAATAACAAAAGACGGACTTCTTATCTCCAAACGTGTAGGTAGTAGAATCCTATATGAAGCGGATGCTATTGATGAGGCAGTAAAAAAGCAGGTCGTATTCAAATATCGGAGGGCGTGACTATGGAAGAAAAGAAAAAGGCAGTCTCAACGACCGCCAATCTCCTCAACAACAGGAGCAAAGATAACAAATCATCTCGAATCAAACAACAGATTCGCAAACTATTCTTAGATGGTGGCAAGTACACTAGTAAAGATTTAAACACCCTTACTGGCGGAAA
>CAQBGY010000581.1 GCA_948759685.1 uncultured Eubacterium sp. | reverse complement strand
TAATGATGATTATTTGGTTGTTATTACAGATATTTGTTTTTGCCTCATTTGCCATACCTTCTGACTCCATGGAGCCGGTTCTGATACCGGGTGACTATGTGCTTGTCAATAAAATGTTGAAAGGACCACGTATATTCAGCCTTGGTGATGCCCGGCAACATAAGCCGCTACACATCGATCGTTTGAAGGGATTCAGTGAATTTCAGCGCAATGAGGTATTGGTCTTTAATTTCCCTTATCCGGAACGATGGGACAGTATAGGGTTTAACCTGATGCTTTATTATGTAAAGAGGTGTATCGCATTGCCGGGTGATACTGTTGAAATAAGGGACGCCCGATATAGGGTCAGAGGTTATGATAAGGAATTAGGAAATATAGTTTCACAAAACAGTTTGGCGCATTTTTTGGAGAAACCGAGGAATGTGGAGAAAATGATACAGGAAAATTGTTTTTTTGCTTATCCCGGTGATACCATCTTAAAATGGAGTATTAAAGATTTTGGTCCTTTTTATCTTCCTTCCCGTGGGGATACTATTGTGATGGATGATAAACATTATTTGCTTTATCGCAATCTTATAGAATGGGAGCAACAAGATAAATTAATAGCAAGTAACGGGCATTTTTATTTAAATGGGCGGGAAGTGGAGCATTATGTTTTTATGCACAATTATTATTTCATGGGTGGTGATAATTGTTATAATTCTCAGGACTCGCGCTATTGGGGGCCTTTGCCGGAGGAATATATTGTAGGAAAGGCGACATTGATATGGAAGTCTAAGAATGGAGTGACGGATGAAATACGTATGGACAGGATATTTAAAAAGATAAAGTAGTATGAGAGTTTGTGGTGTATATTTTGTTTTTGTAATTCTTCTTTCTGCTTGTACGAATGGAGTAAGTCATTTGGATATTGCTTTGCAGCAGGCTAAACATAATAAAGCGGAGTTGGAAAAAGTGTTGAAGCATTTTAAACATGATAGCTTGAAATACCGTGCTGCCTGTTTTTTGATTGAAAATATGCCTGGTAAATATTCAATACTCCCTTATGATTCGTTGGATAGATATAAGAACTTTTTGAAGATTATCCCACAAAATGATCCTATAAGTTGGGATGTGCGATATTCTAAGATTTGGTATGGATTTGATTCTATTTCTAAACGACAGTTGGCAGGTTTTAGTAAGATTGAAGATATAAAAGTTATAACGGGAGATTATTTAATAAAAAATATTGAATATGCTTTTAAAATATGGGAGAATGGAAAAATAAAAGATTACTGTTCATTTGATGAATTCTGTCATTATATTTTGCCTTACCGTATAGACCATGAGCCATTATCGAATTGGCGCGAGGAAGGTTTTCAAAAGTTTGGTCATTTATTGGATTCTTTAATGTCTCCACGAGAATTGGCCCTTCGTATCATAAAATTAGGTGGAATGCGTTATAATATAGGAATGACTAAATATCCTTATAAACAGTCTTATGCTGAAATGCTACAGACCCGTTGGGGTACTTGTGATGATATGGCGGCATTTTTAGCTTTGTCTTTACGTGCCATTGGAATCCCTGCTTCTATTGATTATGTTCCGGCATGGGCTAATAGGAGTTCTTCGCATTGTTGGAATGTGGTGAAAGATGCTACTGGTGATTTTATAGAAGTGGGATATGGCCCTGAAGGAAAAAATGAAGTTGTATACAAGAT
Organism: uncultured Eubacterium sp.; assembly: GCA_948759685.1. Next base: position 1,574 of record CAQBGY010000581.1, on the reverse strand, counting down.
TTCTAAGATTTATAGGAAAAAATATGATATTCCACTATGTGATGTTACATCCGAATATGCTATGCCTCTTTCTGATTTAACCTTTAGAGTGCCTTCACAGAAGGATAAACAATTAATCAGTCTTTGTACTTTTAATAATCATGACTGGGTTCCTGTTGCTTTATCAAAGGTGATGAATGGAAGTGTTTTGTTTGAATCAGTCGGGAGAGGAATTTTATGGGGAGATAATCAAATAAGAACTTATTTAAACGAAGGAAAGGGGATCGTTTTCTTAGCATTTATCAGCCAAAATGGGCGGTTGAATAATAAACCTATAGGGTTTCCTATAATTCTTTTAGAAGATGGAACCATAAAAGAGCTGTGTGCTAGTACAGAAAAAGAAAGTATTATACTTTACCGTAAATACCCATATTATGAACTATAATAAGAAAATCGAATACGGTTAACGATAATTAGCATAGATATGCAATTATCTCATTCACGGAAGCTCGTCGGGGCTGACTGCGCAGCCCCTTGCCGCATGGCGTTCCCTCCGCAGGAGCTATTATGGCTTTTCAGACTTGAATCCATCGACATATGGCTTTTCTTGAGTGACTACCGCAAAGGCTTGCCTTACGAGTTTGTTGGCGACTGCAATAACCGCCACTTTTCCCGGCTTGCCGTTAGAACGTAATCGGTCAAAACACGCCTTGCATTCGGCATTGCATCGCAGAGATGCCATGGCAGCTATATAAAGCTGACCACGTAAGGAAGAATCACCGTTGCGATTGATGTGACCTTTGACATTGACTGACGTACCGGATTGTTGGTAAGTAGGTGATAAGCCCAAGTATCGGGTGAGTTGCTTGGCATTATCAAAGTACGTGAAGCCTCCCGTAGCCATTATCAAGGCTGCCGCCAGCGTGACGCCGATACCTTTAATTGAGGTAAGCAAGTCGATCTGCTTCTTGTACTCGCTTTGTGCCAAGGCTGCTAACTCTTCTTCCAATCCTTTGGTTTGCTTTTCAAGAAAGACGATTGTCTTCTCAATGGCTTTCTTGCATTTAGGGTCGAAGAAAGGGAGGGCTTCCATGGAACCTTTCAAGTTACGGGTGGCTATAAGTTGCTTCTTGAGTTGGCGTATGACTGTTCGCTTCTGTTTCAAGGTAAGGATGGCATCGCTACGAAGTTTGTAAGGAGCAGGCTGCATCCTCTCCCCATACAAGGCTATCAGGCGTGCATCCGTCTCATCTGTCTTGGTAACCGAAAGCATCACACGGGCGAAGTTCTTTATCTTGAGTGGGTTCTCCAGACTCACTGTGATATTTGCTTGCGAAAGAAGATAAACAAGCAGGGAACTGTAATTGCCGGTTGCTTCCAGCACACAATGATGCTCATTGGCAGACAAGGTTTGAATGAACTCGTGAACGCCTTTAGTGGTATTCTTGAAAGTTTTAGTCTTACTGTTTTTGGCAGAAGAATAAGCAACTACGAAAGTCGCCTTGCTGACATCAATTCCAACGTAGGTCATAGTCTATAAATTACCCCAATTCGGGATAAAATAGCGATTAGTTGCATGTTAAGACAGATACATG
>CAQBGY010000580.1 GCA_948759685.1 uncultured Eubacterium sp. | reverse complement strand
GCCTGCTACGGTAATAATCATAATTTTCAATGTTCTAGCTCCTTCACACACATTTCGATCCCCTGAGCCAAGGAAATCTTTGGTACCCAGTTGGTTCTTTCCCTGATTTTTTTCGTGCTTAGAACCCGCCTTTCCGGGTCTGATTCCCGATATCCGCTGAATGTAATTTCAGGGTTTTCAATTCCCATCTTTCTTCCGCAAAGCTTTACCAAATCAATAATGGAAATCTCCTCATCAGTTGCTACATTGTATACCGAACCGTCCAGTGCGCTCCCCGTCTCCGCAAGCGCAATCACAGCCGCACAGCTGTCTTCATTATGCAGAAATGTCCTTTTATTTCTTCTTGAGTTTTCCAGAAGCTCCACGCTGCCTTTCTCCCGCAACGCATGAATAATATACGGAATGATATGTTTCGGATATAATTCGTTTTTACTATATACATTTGCAAAACGGATTGAACAGCCCAAAATTTTGTGTTCTGACACAGCATCTCTCATAAAAAATTCTGTAAGCAATTTCCCCGTGGCATAGCTTGTCCGCTGACTGTGCTCCGCATTCGCCATTGTAATATAATCTGATTCGGCTACTCCGCCTTCGGCATTCCACGAATTCATGGAATACACCTCTGAAGTAGAGCAATTAATGAATACCTTCGCGCCCACCTCAATCGCCTGCTCCAAAAAAGCCTTCATTCCTACCACATTCGTCTCAAAGGTACGGTTCACATGATAGAAATGCTCTGTATGCACAACCGCCGCGCAATTGATATATATAAGTTCCTCATATTTATCCCTCTGTACAATTACCTCACTTTTCAGCGCATCCATCTGTTCTCCGTTGTTCAGGTCATATTCATAAAAGGTAAAATTAGCATTGGATATCATATCCTCGACAGTCTTTAGCGAGGATGCAAAAAAATTATCAAACCCAATTACCTGATGTCCCGCCGAAATCAGTTTTCTGGCAAGTTCATTTCCCGTCATTCCTGTAACGCCGCTGATGATATATAACTTCATTACACACCAACCTCCAATCGTCCTTTGTAAAAATCATCTACCTGCCCATGATAAGACGCCTGTTCTTTTTCAATATCATATGGAATCTTCTCATATACCACTTTCTCCGTCTCTGTATCCAATACAACACACTGCGCCATAGGGTTTAAATTCCTTGGCTGTCCGACAGAACCTGGATTTATAAATATTGTTTTTTTTCTATTCCGCCTATGCGGAGCGTCCGCCTCATAAAAAATTTCTATAAAATGCGGCATATGAGAATGCCCCGAAAACACATAGTCATACATCCCATAATCCGCCAAATCCTGCCCAGGCGCTATACTCTTCCAATAAACATCCGCCAAACTGCCATGCACCGCAAGACACTTTTTTTCACCAAGCATTAATTCTGTTTGTCCGCTGCCTGTCATCTCGTCTCTGATATATTCCCATGTCTGGTCGTTCAAAATACTTCTCGTATATCGTGCGCACTGTCTGCCCCGCTCAGAGGAAAACCTGTCATAATCCTGCGTCAAAATCGCCTGCTCATGATTGCCAAGAATATTGCAAAGAATTGGATATTGTACATTACGCAGTAACTGCACCACTTCATTTGAATGCATTCCGTAGTCTATCAAGTCTCCCAGCAGCACGCAGCCATCAATTTGATATGCCCTGCCCATATAAGTCAGTACTGCCCGTAATGCCTCCTGATTCCCATGTATATCCGATAAGACTAATAAATTCACTTTCCTGCAGCTCCTCATTCTTTATTGTCTTTGCATAACATATTTCATAAATGCCTTTTTATTGTCTTCCGCTTTTTCCCTAGGTCTTCCAAGTTCATCTCTTGAACCGACCGCAACACCAATCTCTAAAAAAACCATTTGCTGATCTATTCAATCTACAACCGCATAAGAAATATCTAAAAGCTTTAATAATTCCAGTGTAATCTTTCCCAATATACATCCAAATGAGTAAAGGAGGTGAGCGGATTCACTCCGTTTCCACGCCCGCTGTTTTGCATATATACACATGCCAGAGCCCCTGTCGCCAGATATTCCCCAATTACAATACCTACAGATGCGCCCTCGTTTTCCGCCACGACGTAATTGTCAAACACATCCTTTCCATCTCGAACTAAGTAATCACAAAACTGCCGTAAAGTGGAATCCGGAACGCCTGTTACGATTCTGATTTCTATATCCTTTATTTTTTTGCAAATGTTTCTGGCTTCGTTCTGCCGCCTCCGCTATATATCTTTCATCACAAATATCTGTTAAAAATCCTATGATAGATTCCATCTAGCGCCTTTTCAGTCAGTGTGACTGGATTGTTGTTCAACCTTTCCACATTCACAGAACCTATCAGCTCCTCCCAACATATCTCCTCGTGTTCTTTCTCTATGCCCAAATCCATTCTATATATCATTGTTTCAAAGCAGCTAAGAGCCCCCTCTGCGTCTTCGCATCTCATAATGCAGGCTATTTCAGCAAATATATGTTCCAAATAATCTCTTCCGCGGATATCCCTGCACATCTCCAGATGTTCAAGCATATACCGCCACACTTCCCTCACGCACAAAGCCGCTGCATGTCCATGGGCAATCCCGTAGAGCGAAGTCAGTTTATAGCACAATGCATGCCCCGCTGTCGTTTGGGTAATGTTAATCGCTTTGCCCGCCAGATGTGCCGCTACAAGCATCTTCTCATTTGCTATACCCTGATTTTCCAGATACCCGTTACCGTATTCCATAATTAGCTGTACTGCCTCTTTTGCATACTCTTTGCTTTCTTCTGTGGAATTTACCGACCAGCAGGATTCCAGTGCATGACACAGCGCATCCATGCATGTTGCCTTCCTCTGATACAACGGCAGACTGTCCAACAGTGACGGATCCAACATAAATGCATCCGGCAGACACATTTCATGAGTAATTGACTGCTTTTCCCCCTGAAAATAAATGACGGCAAAATGTGTCGCTTCGCTTCCCGTACCCGCTGTTGTAGGAATAACAAGAAGTGGAATCTCCGATGGCTGTACTTTTTGTCTGAGATAATTTTCATTAGGATTCATGGGCGCAAAAAGTCTGATGCACTTCGCCACATCCATGGCGCTTCCCCCTCCGGCAGCTACAATCATGCTGCAGCCATGTTCCCTATAACAGTGGACGCCCTGTTTTACGGATTCATACACCGGATTCGGAGTAAATCCATGGAATGGCACCACTGGAATACCCAGCCTGCTTTCGAGCGTTTCAAAGTATTTTCCTATTTTCAGCTTGGA
>CAQBGY010000579.1 GCA_948759685.1 uncultured Eubacterium sp. | reverse complement strand
CTGTACCCCTCTTTAAAGGAGGTGCTGGATCAGGGTTCCACGCTGTTTATTGATGAGTTGAATGCCAGACTGCATCCATTGTTGGTAAGGAATATCATATTGACTTTTCTTTCGCCGGAAATCAATACTAGGAACGCGCAACTGGTTTTTACAACCCATGACATCTGGCAGTTTTCCAATGAATTACTACGGCGGGATGAAATCTGGATGGTTAATAAAAACCGGGACGGAGTTTCGGAACTGTACTCTCTGGTTGAGTTTAAGGATGGAGAGGGGAACAAGGTACGGCGGGACGAGGCTCTGGCAAAGAATTATCTTACAGGAAATTATGGAGCGATTCCAGCGTTAAAGCCTATGAAGATGTTGAAGGGGAGGGCAGCGGATGGCAAATAGGGGGAAAGCGGCAGGAAAGAAAAACATTGCCGCCGGAAAACCTAGCGACAGTCGGGCCGGAAAAAGGCGGGATAGAAACAAACGAGTGGGAGCCAGGGTTCCCGAACTGGGATATTATCTGATTGTAACGGATACGGAAGAAACGGAGAAGAATTACTTTGAAGGGTTGCGGGACAGTATTCCGGCGGAACTAAAAGACCGGCTTGTAATAAAGGTGGAAAAAGCTAGGACGGTAGAACTTGTGAAGAAGGCTCTGGAAATGACAGGGCAGGAATCACAGTACCGGATTCCGTGGATAGTCTTTGACAGAGACCAGGTAAAGGATTTTGACGAGATTATCCAGACAGCGGAGAAAAGCGGCGTGGGTGCAGGATGGTCTAATCCCTGTTTTGAGATATGGATGTATGCGTATTTTGGAGAGATGCCTGTGATTAGGGAATCTTTTACCTGCTGTGACCGGTTTGCTGAGAAGTTTGAAAAGATAACGGGGCAGAAATATTCCAAGAACGACAGGAGTATTTATCAGAAGCTGGTGCAGCATGGAGATGAAAAAAAGGCGATTCAGATGGCGGAGAGATGTTATAAAAGATGTGTGGAAGATGGAAAACGAAAACCATCGGAAATGTGGCCGGCTTGTAGGGTACATAGGTTGGTGGAAGAAATACAAGAAAAAGTAGTTTCAAATTATAATATTTAAGGAGAGAAAAGATGAAGCTAAAGAAACAATTTGCGGACTTTTACAAAGAGATTAAAATTGATGAGGAAGTCGAAGATTTGAAGGAAAAACGGGAAGTGTTGCAGGGGGATATTGAAAACAAGCTTCCTAATGAATTAAAGAAGCATGGTATAGACTTAAAAAAGAGTGAAATTAAAATTTTTGACCAAGGTAGCTATAAACTTAATACAACAATCTCAAATGATTATGGAAGTATAGATAGAGATGTGGCTGTAATGTTTCCATTAAATATAGTTGAAAATTCTGATCCCAGAAAGATTAAGGCATATGTCAGAGATGCGCTAAAACATCAAAATAGAACTTTAGATATCAAGGAACCCTGTGTAAATGTATCATATATCGAAAATGGCGAGGAATGGATGCATATAGATTTACCAGTTTATGCTCAATATAATGGAAATGTTTATTTGGCAAGAGGAAGTGAGTTTGCAAAGGAAGGGAATTATCGTTGGGAAGATGCCGATCCAGAAGGATTAAATGAATGGTTGCTGGGAAAAATCACGGGAAACGATCAGCTAAGAAGAAATATTCGATATATTAAGAAATGGAAACAGGAAAAATACCATGATTCATCATTGGATCATGAAGTTCCACCAAGTATAGGTTTGACCTTGCTGATGTGTAAACATTTTGTTCCTTCAACAAGCGCTGAAGGAGATGATGATTTGCTGTCTTTGAGAATGTCAATTCAAAATATAATGAACGAGTTCGATTTGACATATGATTATTTTGGCAATCTCATTAAAGCAGACATTACATATGATCTTCCAGTAGTTCCATTTACAGATGTATTTTCTAAAATGAAAAAAAGTAATTCATATATAATTAAGTTTTATAATCGTTTGAATACGGCGTTGCAGAATTTGACGGATGCATGTAACGTGGAATCAGAGCATGATGCAGGACTAAGTGTGCAAAAAGTGTTTGGAGAAAAATTCTTGGTTCCACCAAAGCAAGTATCTATATCTACTTCTTCGAATAGAAGGGAGCATAGTTTTGGATGAAGTAAAAGCAATAAGAGAAATATTATCTTCTTATGATGAGATATCAAATATCAGTGATGATGGAAAGATTGTATTTTTTGAACTTTATAATAATACGTATGGGTTGTTATTCTTGTCTTTGGTAGACCCACTTAGTAGGCCAATAATTTTTATTAAAGACGATGAGCAGTATGACTATCCACATATTATGCTGTCAGAGATACCTATAAATGGAGACAAATATCGTGCATTATGCCTGTATGAGTCAGGTACTCAAATTGAGTATATAAAAACTTATGAAGAGAAATTGATAGATGCGATTGATAGATTATTTGAACTCTTAAATTTATCCCCTTATGAGATTGAAAGAGAATTTCAGAATGAATTTCTGTTTTATTGGAATGCACAGGCAAAGGAAGAAGTAGATGTATATATACAGTCTGAAAGAACTTTTCATCGTATGAACGTATATAGAAACAAAGATGGTATTTTTCGCTTTGTAAGTAGAAAAATAGCTTTGAATGATAAAAGTAAATATAAGCATGTTCCTAATTTAAATGTTTATTATATTCCGATAACGGACAATAGAGGAATATTACCACCGCTAAAAAACAAATTATGGGATTCCAAAGTAATATTGAATATTTTCAAAGGAAGAGATTATAAAAGAATTGATTCAGAAACGTACAAGGCAATTCAAACTGAAAAAATAAATCAAACAGAAGCCATATTTATTTTTGAAATGCTTGTTGAGAAACAAATAATTACCTTTGGAGCAAAAGTCAGATTTAAGAGATCATATCACAATACGCTTTTAGAGAAAATTGAGCATTCGATTGAGGAAATTGATTATTTGGAAATAAAAAGGTGTGATTACTATTTTCTTAATAAGCAAATTGGAAATGAAACATCTATAATTGGTAAAAAAATTGCTATTGTTGGAGCTGGGTCATTAGGCAGTTATATTTCTGTAGAGATGGTGAAATCAGGTATTAAGGATTTAACATTATATGATTCTGATACGATTGAAGGAGAAAATATATTACGGCATCAATCAGATTTCTTCTGGCGTGGATGTAGTAAGGTTTACTCATTAAAGTATAAGCTGCAACAAATTCATCCCGAAGTTATGGTTGAAATAAAGACTGAAAATGTTACGACGAAAATATT
>CAQBGY010000578.1 GCA_948759685.1 uncultured Eubacterium sp. | reverse complement strand
TGCTCTTCCGATCTCTCCTATGTTATAAACGGCATGATAAGTTCGGTCATAGCTTCGATATGTCGGCTCAAAATTAGCGTTCACCATACCTCCCCATCCATGAGAGAATGTGAAATTGTTGTTAAAATAGAAATATTCCTTGAAACGTGTCTTGCCGTAATGAACGCCTCCGAGGATAAGATTCTCAGGCGTTATCTCAACACGTCCTGACAGCTTGAAACGCCACCATTTAGTTGGAGATTCCATCCATTCCGCGCCGAATCCCCATACTCCCTGACCGGAGATGTTGACCGGCTTAGTGTAATATACACCTGCATTTTCGGTATCTTGGAATGTCTGCCACCATATACGGTTGTGGGAGTGCATATACAGAGCGGTAATATTCAGTTTGTTTCTGAAAAGCGAAAGACCTGCCATAAACATATCGGCTGACTGTGCTTTGAGTTCAGGATTACCGACAGAATAGTTTTTTGCATCACTCCAACTGATGACAGACGAAATGGCAGTATGGGGAATGTCGCTTAATGTCCGTTTATAGTTGAGCATAACGGCGTGCTGCATCCGTGAGCCGAAAGGCATCATAACCTGCACGGTCGGATTAAGTGACCATTGCGTGTTGCGGTTCTTAATATTCTCTTTCAAATCGGAATATTCGATGCGGTTAAGCTGCCAGTTCAACCCGAAACTATAACGTAGTTTCCATGCCTGACCCTTTGCCGATGCATAGACAATCGGTGTAAATCCGTTTGATTTGGTAGGAGTATCGCTTGTTTCAAAGCGATCATTCGCAGAAAAACAGAAAGGTGTATATTTTGAGTTAAGTAATTGTGCTGATGCTCCGAATTGCCATACGAATTTTCGGCTGTAAGGATAAGTGAAATCGGCATTGAATTTCCAAAGGTCAAGGTTATATTTCTCCTTAATATCCGCCAATTCTGTACCATTGTCGGCATATCGGGCAGTTTCATCACTATGACGGTTGAAATAGTCAGCAGTGAGTTCCATTGACGCACCACGGCGGTTAAGCGGCAACGAGAACTTCAATGTTCCCTCTTGTGCAAGTGCGTTGTTTTTCTTATTAATCAACGAATAATTATCAACCTCGGATGTGATGTATTCGGGCTTTAGATTACTTGAAGCGATGTGATAGCTGCCACCTAATATGGCTCCTGATTTGAACTGCTGTGAGAGGCTTAGGCGGTTACGCACATCGAATCCGTGCCATTTCGATGTTTCGGAATAGCTTGAATGTTCTCCATCACTGAAAAAAGTCTGTTCAGCTGTTTCTTTGTATTTATTTGCACCCAAATACAGATTGTCATATACGCTGAGATTCCTATAGCGATAATTGAACATACCGCCCACTCCTTCGTTGCCGAAATCGCAGGCACGATGCCAGTCGGCATTAGCGTTGATGCTCCCATAGAAGCCGCCTTCCGGCGGATGACGGAGTGTTATCATTATTGTACCACCGCTTAATGCGGCATTTTGATTGCTCCCGGCAAGATATTTGACCTGCACTTTGTCAATTCTTTCGCCGGGAATGTTGTCGAGTTCGGATATGTCGGACAGTTTGATTCCATCAACATAAATTTCACTGACGGCAAGACCATTGATTTTGAATGTACCCTGTTCACGCGATATGTTGGGAAGAAATCCCAGTACATCAACAGCTGGTTTCCCCTTTGCGATGTCCATACCACGGAGATTGGTTGTGTAACCCTCGGCATTATTTGTGGTGCGGGAGGCTATTACAACTACTTCGTTAAGATGTTTCTCTGTTTGAGCAAAACATAAGTTGCCTAAAGATAGGAGTAAAAAAGTAATAGGTAGAATTTTCATCTGACAGGAGTTTAGTTTGTGGATGTTTTAGATAAGTCTAAAAAAGCCGCTCTCATATTTTTATGAATTATGCTGTTGTTGACTTCTATTGGGCATTGTCCGTGCATCGCTTCTGATTTGCGTTGAGAACAAATAGGGCAAATAGGGAGCATTCTACAGGAATAGCATATAGGTATTTGGCTGTGAAGAATTCTATTTAATCCGTTGAAAGAATATGAGATTTCCCCATTTTCTCCAATTACTCCTATTCTATTCTCCGGTTTAAAATCTCGAGCGGTACATTTAAACACATCTCCTGTATAATTAATAACTACGTTATTAAAATAATCCCCATAGCAAGAACTAAGAGAATTGCCAAGAAATGTGTTTATATTTGAATTTATTTTGAAATCAATAATCTTGTTCTTGAAATCTTCTCTAAGAGTATCAAGAGATTCAGATTCTTTTTCTTGCCATATCCGATGAAAAGAAAAGTATAGATTGGGATTGCTATGATATTCTTTTAAATCAGATATAAGATCTAAGAACGATAGAATATTGTCAGCAGTATAATTACACCGCACAACAACTCTAACACCAGATCTAATCGCATTTATTGTATTCTTAAGAACAACAGAGTAACATCCAATCCCATTAGAAAAGAACTTTGTTTTGTCGTGAAGATTTTGTCCTCCGTCGAATGCTATTTGAAAACTGATATTTGAGGTATAAGATTTCAGATTTGATAACATCCATTCCGTAAGACAGACTCCATTAGTGGTAAAGGATACCCAAAGTTTTTTGCCTACTTGTTGGCAAAGAGATGAAACCTGTTCTATAATTGGTTTAACGACATTGGAGTAATGGAGTAGCGGTTCTCCTCCGAAGAAGGATAGTTGGATTGTTTCTGTTTCGGGATTCCTGACTTGATTACAGAGAAAACTAATAACATTTTTAGTCGTTTCAGTCCTCATGCAACTTCCTTTGAGGTGTTCCTCATAGCAATACCAACAACGAAGATTACAGTCCAAAGTCGGATTTATGATAATGTTAAGATGCTTTTTTGAGGCAAACTTTTTATCAAGAACTTGTAGGCAGTTAGCAATATCTTCTTGTTCATTGTTGACAATGTAATTGTTTTCAACGAGAACTTTATATAGCTGAGGATGCTTTGCTGATAACTCCCTGGGAGAAGAGGTAAGGCCGTTAAGATATTCTCCTAATTTAGGGTCTATTCTTAACCAATTACGATTCAAAGCATTGAATATAATGAGAGAATCGGGTATATCTGTAATTAACTCTATGTATCTACTCCAAATCATAAGATGAAATTTTTAAGGAAGGGTGTACCAATTTGGTGAAATACGGCACACCCTTCCTGTAATTTTATGGACGTGTGGGACGAGAGATCACAATTGTGCCATTTGTGAGACATCCGGCACATTTGCAGTTGGTATTGGTGTCCA
>CAQBGY010000577.1 GCA_948759685.1 uncultured Eubacterium sp. | reverse complement strand
GATGAAGAGTACTTCAAATTACGATTGTTCTCACTTCACGACTGCCGTATCACGCGAAATGTCGGATGAACCTTATTTCTGTTGCCATCTTTGTTTGGACGGTTCCGCTGACAGCTTAAGACGGAAACGCCACCGCTCCGAAATAGAACGATGGCGCAAAATTATAGCGGAATTTCTTGGAATAAAAAGAATTGGCTATTCGTTCAGTTCGCGAACTAAGGAACGAATCAAACGAATTGAAAAGGGGTTATTTCAGTCGATGTTATCAGGATTTTTTATCAAAACTTCGATCTTTATCTTGTCAATCGCGAAACGATTTTCAGGCTCGTCTTTACCATATCTCTTGCCATGAGGCAGCAGGCTTTGGAGAGTATTAACATCCTTCTGAACCTGACGCGTACCAACAATTTTTACTTCATGGAAAAAGATTTTCAGTGCATTCATAAACCGGGTAACAGTGAGATTCATCTTGATCTCATCGGTTTCGACAAGCGCAACGTATAAACGCGCCACATCAATACCGCGTCCATTATACTTCAACCATTCTCCAATGCGCATTACCATATCCTTATCATGAGACGTGACTAAAGCCAACAAATCCTCAACAAACTTTTCTGGCTTGTTTGACTTGGCAGTTGTTGCTGTTTCTTCTTCTATGTCATCGATCCCACTTAACGCCCATTCTGCAATATTACTATCTTCAAGGCATTTTCTGTAATCGAGAAACTTGCCCAATTCTTCGCGTGAACGCTGCTTGGTTCTGACCAGACGCTTCATGACATCTTTTAGAAACTTGGAAAGCTGCCATTTGGATTGCCTATTGTCAGACAGCGTGATTGCATCCTCAATATTTTCAATCACCATCTCGGATGATCGACCATTTTCAGCCAAGCCGCAAAAGGTAATCGGTACTTCTCCCAGTCCTCGTCCACGTTTGGATTAGTTAGCATCTTTTCAGCAAACCCTGACTGATGCAGGATCTCTACAAGCTCATCAACATTCAAGCTATCGGTATCAACCATATACTCCAACCGCGTCTGAAATTCCGGTGAGGTAATAAATGCCGTCTGCGCCATGAAAAACGTCTCCAACAAATCAGCCTCGCCCACTTCCAAGGCAATCTCTCCATACTCCTGAGAATGGCTATTTATCCATGCCTTCAAATATTCCATTCCCGGTTGATAATCTGTATTTTCCTGAGTTTTATCCATAATAATCCGAATTTAACATTCATCATATATGACTTCTCCCTATGCAATGAGCTACTGAATAGTAGCTCATTGCATAGAATCTTACCCTTTCAGAAAGCATGTACTTTGTTCGTCTTTATATTCCTATCCTTTGCTAAGGGATGTTATTAATATAAGATTAGTGAATTAATCTTAATAATTCTTAAAATATTTCTATATCTAAGCGGTTTTACCTACTTTTGTGAAAAGTACACATCAAACACTTTAAGGTCATGAAAAGACTCAAAATTCAGAATGCATTCGGAACTCCGATTTCAATAATGTTACTGACTCTCGTTGTTCTCTTATCTGGATGCTCTAATAACTCGGATGAAATGCAAGAACTAGAGAAAGGACTTACTTCTCAAGCATACAACCCTAGTTTAACAACTAGAGGAGATATTGCTACACCTTTAGCAATGGAAGTTGAAACTGTGATATACGATGGTAAACCTACAGTCTCGACACAGAAAAATCAGAAAGTGATGCTGAGTGATGTTGTAAGTGGAGGATATGGATATGGTATATACATCTGTGATATTGCAACTGTATACGTCGATTTATCAATACCCAACCCTAATGCGGTAATAATAAAAGGAGTCAATGATAATCGATGCGGTTTCTATGGCAATAGTGCCAGCAATAATATTTTAAGGGGAACAACCGTAAACGACCGATTAGTTGCAGATGGGACTAAGCAGCGAGTGTTAACTCAGTGTTATTATGTAAGGTACAATACTGCTGGTCTTCCTATAAACAAATGGACGCCCTGCTCTCCTGATGTTGCAAAAATAATTTATAATAAATATTTCTAATGAAATTCTATGGTAATATTACATGGATTGTAATATTTACATTGGCAATTATTTGCAAACCTCTGAGTTCTTATGCAGATAATTGCCAATTAGGTATAAATGGATGTTTGGGTATATCTAACATCGATTATCCTGGACATAATAAAAATTCAAATTTTACTTTATCCTATGAAATGGGAGGTTTCTTAGAAAAACAGTTTTCATCTTTTATAAAATTAGGAACCGGTATAAAATTTCAAAAATCTGGATATTTACAACGCAACGAAATCCATGAAGATGGCGCAAATCCCTTTGATATAGGGATTAAGGATTACCGCATTACATTACCAATTGAATTATATTTGACTCCAAAGAGATCTTTCCCTTTGTCATTAATTCTAGGTATTGAAAATTCTTTTAAAATAAAGAGAGATTACATTATAAAACCATATGACAAAGATTATCTGATTAATTTTGGAGAACCCAGCATTTATAATATCAATTTTGAAATTGGAATAAGAGGAGACATCGGAAAATCTTTGAGCATAGGGATTCTCTATAAAAGAGGTTTAAATGCTGTATATCGACATGTAGACGGATTTAATCTTAATATGATAACCTTGACGGTATCTTGGTGGGTTCTTAAATTTTAAGTCAATCTATCCTATACTTTTTTTTCGTGAATCAAGGCACAACATTTGGCTTTGGGACAGATATTCGAGACTTTAAGGATAAAGATTTGTGTCCTTTACAGAAGATCAACTGTGTCAGTTCTGTAAAGGACACTTTCATCTAGAGAATACATAAAACAACGCACTATCACATTCGGAATCCCTTCTTCGGAGTGTCCGGCTTCTGCCGACGCTGCTCTTCCTCCTGTCTCCTCTTCAGTCCGAGGGCTTCTGCAACCTTTGCCCATATCTGCTTGAAGAAGTCTGCAATACGCATCCCACACATCGAAATAAAAGAGTCTTTCCCCTGGTTATCCATCTTCACATCGACCTCCTGATAATACTCCTTCGGAATGTCCTTACCATTGGAAGGATCTGTCCACGCACACGGCTTGAATCTCAAGGTCTCACCATTAAGTAGGGATATTCAGTTAATGGCTAACTGATTATTTGGCAGAGTTATAGATATTTTGTAACTTTACAAAGAACCCCCGATGAACCCATCACGGGCGTACAACCGTCCGCGACAGCAGGTATAGCTTAAAAAAATTATTACTGTCCGCTAAACTTTTTTTTGAGCGATTGAAAAATTAGGG
>CAQBGY010000576.1 GCA_948759685.1 uncultured Eubacterium sp. | reverse complement strand
CAGCTTTGATGATTTGGATAGAAATATTCGAACTCAGATTGGTGACTATGTTCCAGCGATGGCTGCGCCTGATTTGGTTAAAGAATTATTGATTCAGCATATTTCTGCCCTTTCCAGGAAGAAAGAATATACTACCTTGAAAATGTGGAAGGAAAAAATCAGCGAAATCGGTATAAGCATTGCTGCAATCGATGGTTTTTACAAAGAATACAACAAATCGCTTATTTGTTTAAGCGAATTGCAGTTGTGCAGCAATCAAGAACAGCTTGAACGAGAGTTTTCTCAAGGTGTTTCTGCTCATCCTACGCATATTCGTCATGATTTGGATTTTAAACGGAACTATTGGCTTGAGAAAATTCAAACGGTAATTGAAAGCAAAGGCGTAGCCATTATTAAGGGTGTGTCCGGGCAGGGAAAATCTACACTTAGCTACAGGTATTTAATTGACACGTATTCTGAGGGTTGCGTATTCTGTGTGCGTGCTATTGCTACCGAAGGACAAGCACAAAACTTGGTTGCAGCATTAGATGGTCTTGGTAAGCATAATAAAAATCTGATTATTTACATTGATGTCCAACCAGGAGAAACGCTTTGGGCTTTTTTGTTGCAGGAATTACAATCTCGAGGATTATCCATTCCCGTGCTTATTTCCATTCGAGATGAGGATTATAATTTAACACCAATTAGCGGAAAAACTATCCAGTATGGCCTTGTGGAATTGTCATTATCGAGAGAAGAAGCAAAACAGATTTATGATTCCTTTACTAAAGCACAACCTCACTTTTTATATAGATCTTTTGAAGAAGCATGGCAATCCTTTGGCGGTCATGGCCCATTGATTGAGTTTGTATATTTGCTCACAAATAATCAAACTTTGACTCAGCGCCTTCAGGAGCAGATTGATGCGTTGATGCAAGAAGGTGTTTCGGATGAATGGTTAGAATTACTTCAGTTGGTTTGCTATGCAGGACGTTTAGGCTGTTCTGTTGATCTTTGCGCCGCAAAAAGAGAAATTCAATGTTCTACGATGCAAGCCGCCATTAGACGCCTGAAAGATGAGTATCTCATCAGAATAGTTGATGGTAATAAACTGGAAGCACTTCATCCAGTCCGCGCGCAAATCGTTTTTGATGCGTTGTGCGATCAGACTTGCATTGGTGCAAGAGACATTATGTTTAAGGCGTTATCATGCATATCTTCACGAAATGTAAGAGTAGTTCTGTTAGACTACTTTTCTCACCAGCAGTATAGTATAGAAGATGTACAAAGTCTTTCGCAAACAAAGTTCAATGACTGGATTGGATATGCAAATGTGATTAGGTCAATGCTTTGGTTAGATGCAAAGCGATATGTTGATTGCAATATGCTGTTTATTCGTTCCCTTATTGAAAGATATGGTAAATCATGGCTTATTTTTCTTCCGCTTGACCTTTCTGGCATTGAGCGATCAGGCGAGTTAGTTGCGGACGGAATGAGAAATCTGCCCATAGTTAATAAAGCGGGGTTACAAAGGACTATTGAAGAAGTTAAAAAATCTCTTACTTCACTCTCAATTGATTATCAAGCAACAAACTATTTCATTAATAATTGCACTTCGCCCGTGGTTTTGCCGGATAAAGATGAAGATCGAGCCTCATTTGGCTATGCTCTATTTTGGATGGCAAAATTTGGCCTTAATATCACATTGCCATTCAATTCAGATGAAATTGTTGCGAGTATATGCGCAGGAGAACTTCAGTCATCTTCTGACGCAATACGTGGACTTTCCGAGCATACGGCATTATCGGAAAGCTATCAAGCAGCTGTAGATATAATGTCGGAAAGGATTATCACCGAAATGAAAGTCCTTTCTTTTTCCATTACAGATGACGAAGTGTCATGCAAGTTTATTCCGCCATTGTCGGTAGAAACAGCTATTCCTGAAGATACAAAGAATACAAATCACTATTGGCGAATGAAGATGTTGGATATTCTAAAGCAGATATATCCAAACAAGGAGTACATTGACATTGAGCTAATTGGCGTTGATCTTCTTCGAGATATTGGAATAGATGCTATGGATTACAAGCTTCATATTCACAAAGATAGACGCCCTAATTTTTGGGTGACTGAGTTAAATGGTTGGGTAAGAACCCGAATAGACTATAGTTTACGCCCATCGACATGGAACCAATATGTGGCTGAAATTGATGATATTAGAAAGAGCGCTCATGAATTGATTTCAGATACAATGAAATTGATTGATGACTTGTATAAGAAAGGTCGATGTACCAAAGAACGATGGAAACGGGTTGAAGACCAAATAAAGGCATTTAGACAGCATACATTTGCAGAACATCTTCTTCCACAATTTGCTGTCGATCCTTATTGCCTTTATTCTGAAGGTAATGTGAAAGGCCCTAATGCGGAATATTATACCATGCGTCAATTGCTTTCTGTTGGCAAATATGAAAAATTCAGAAAGAGTCTGAACGATGTATGCACATCATTAGACAATTTCTATAACCAATTCACACAGGTCCTTTCAGCAAGAATAAATAAGCAAAATATTGATGTAGTGGATAATCCAAGGCTTGCAATGTTCAATTTGTATTCTGCGGCAAAAACACTAATTGAATTTCAGCAAGAGTACTCGACATTGTTTTTAAGATACAGCTCTCTGCCTAAATCGTTTGCCGAAGAAGAACTTGAATGTATTCTC
This sequence comes from uncultured Eubacterium sp., assembly GCA_948759685.1. The sequence continues at coordinate 601 of CAQBGY010000576.1, read as the reverse complement.
ACATTGGTAAACGTTTGGCGGTACGTTCTTGATAACCCTCCCAGAAACTCTGCAATTGCTTACGATGCTCGACAACGGTATCGCAAAGGGACGACATACTTCTCTGATGCACTTTCAAAAGCCGTTATGGATATGGATGCGGTTCTTATTAAAGGTGAAAAACACGCTTACATACTTGTCAACTATAAAACGGATGAGGATAACACACTTGGAAACGCATATACCGATATTGTTCTGAAGCTAAGGGAAACGTTTGAGAGTAGTATCGTACCTTCAAGCGATAGATGGTATTCTGAAACACAGCCTTTAGAACTGGCGTATGTTCCGGCCTTTTATGGTATATACTTTCCAGTTGCATATTCTATCCCATTCTATAAAATATTTGATATGGATGTGTCACGTATCGCAACATCAATGTTGCCCTGTGAGATAGAACCTACTTTGGCAGAAAAAATTACTGCTGGCAGAATTCAAGGCCAATGGATTAGTGCAATGAGAAAACTTGGCGAGATAAAACTATACCTTCAACGATATCAGCAGATCTTTCAAGTGCCAGTCGACAAAAAATGCTATTGCAGCTTAACAGCCTTCATCGAGTCAT
>CAQBGY010000575.1:1824-3309 GCA_948759685.1 uncultured Eubacterium sp. | reverse complement strand
CGGGGTAGAGCCTGTAAAGTCGCACTCCACGCCTTGTTGCTGCACGAAAACGCTCAAATTCTTAACGCCATCTTTATTTTGTTTATTGGTGACAGCGCATAAAGTTTTATGCTCGTTATCTTCTTTAGAAAAGAGTAAGATGTTTGTATCAACTGTAGCACTCTCAAATATTTTCACGCCTGCGAAGTCTATAAGCAATTGGGGATTTGTATTCTTAGCAAAGAATCCACGTGTTTTTTCTCCGTATCCGGCACGCATCCATTTGTTGGACGTGATATAACAAAGATGACCTTTGGGTTTCAGTAATTGCCATCCACGTTCGTAGAAAAGGCAATATATGTCTCCCGTTTTTGCGAATGTTTTATAGTCACATGGTTCATAGAGTTTAGCCAATTCACCACCATTATTTTGTAACTGGATGTATGGAGGGTTACCTATTACTATATCGAAGCCATCGCTGACTCCAAACATCCAAGCAGGATCGAAGAACTCTGCTACTGTATTTTGGTCATAAGGATTCCATGCTGCCAATTGTATAGCATCTTCAGGGGCAAAGTCTTTGTCATCCGCCAGTAATCTAGCTAATTTTTCACGTAATACCTTGTCCTTTTCTCGTAAGGTACTTTTGCGGTTAGCAGTTTTTGCAGAAAAATGTTCATGACGGACTTCTATCAATTTCTGTTTTGTTGGCTCAATATCCGGATTCTCAAATAAACAGTGTGAAGCTTGCTTCTTTTTAGCAATCAAAGAATTGGCAGCGACAAACTTTGTTTCGAGGTTTGGTAATGTCGGTATGCCAAAGTTTGGTTTAGAAGCATCTTTTTCACAATCGCAAATCAGTGAGATAAAAAAGCGTAGTTTTGTTATTTGGGCTGCGATACTCTGAATGTCGCTGCCATAGATGCAATTTTCTATGATTGCCAATTTCAAGTCATACACTTTCTCATTTGGAGAAATACGACAGAGCACATCTATCATGCGATTAAGCAATCCCATCGGGAATGCTCCAGAACCACAAGCCGGGTCAAGTATTTTGATAGCCTTTAATCTTTTAGCGACACGCTGATATTCTTCTGGTTTTTCTCTGTCAAGGGTGAAATCTGGATTGAATAAGGAACGTACAAATTGAGTATCTCCTAAATAGGCAATGAGACTTTCGTCTACCATGTAATTGACTATTTCACGGGGCGTATAGAACGAACCACTTTGATTTCGCGCTGTTTCCTTTGTTTCGGGGTTGTATGCGCCTAATAGATTCTCAAATACTTTACCTAACAATTCTGGGTCAAGGGCTACCTGCTGTTCTTCGGGTGAATTTTCCTCTATTGTAAAGTTGTAGCGGCTGAGGATTGAAATCAGTCCTTTCTCTGAATCGAAGAACAGATTGTTAGGGATAATGGCACGATTGCGATAGCGCCCATCAGCAAAACGTTTGTCGTTGCAGATCGGAAGAGCACACGTCTGAACTCCAGTCACGGACCCATC
>CAQBGY010000575.1:825-1814 GCA_948759685.1 uncultured Eubacterium sp. | reverse complement strand
CGTTGCGACTGAAGCCATCATAATTGTAGGCCTGTTCAACACCGTCAATCGTCTTGGTCTTATCAAGGCATTCAAAGAGTCCACCATTAAGGAAGGGGACTTCTGAGAATAAGGTAACGACATCATTCTCGCTGATGTTAAACATTTCGGCATAGCGATAGAGGGTTTTGATATCTTTCTTTATATTGGTAGCGAACTTGCGTTTGTTTCCTTGTTCATCTTCAATAGCACGGTTAAGTGTTGCAAAGAACAAGTTCTGGAGAATTGCATTGTAATAGTTTCCAACAGTCTGACTATATGGGTCAAACTCTTTTAGGATAGTCTGCAAATAATCAATATCGAATATCCGTTGTGGTACCAAGTCCTTCTGCTTGATGAACCATACGAACATAATACGGGTAATAAGTCAAATTACTTTTGTTTCTAAATCCTCACGGTCATCATCTTCAGTTCCCGTATTATTGGGAAAAGAAACATTGGATGATGGTTCTATAGCCCATTGATACCATTCGAATAAATCTTTGTAGAACTGCTTTGTGAGTGTCTCGACAGAAAATGCATTCGTTATGTCACTGAGTGTCTGTTTGCTATTTTTCAATGTGCCAAACTGTTCTATGGCAGTACGGCATCCACGACCTTCGCCAAGCAAATATGTATAGCGTTTTGTATTAGTTGACATCTTTTCATATTCGCCTTGTTTGTTAAACCCCCAAGTTTCACTTACGTATGAGAATCTAAGAATGCTTTCATCCTTACGATAACAGAACATAAATGCTCCAGCATACCCCATATTACGCCAATCTGTAGTGAGCATATCACGAATGCCACGACGGTTACGCTCAATGTCAACTTTGTCACTCAATTCCACTTCGTATATGGCTATAGATTCTCCATCTACAAGAGATATTTTGCCAAGATTCAATGCTTCTTTAGCTAAGCGGCTACTTACGTGGACCGCAGAAGGAGTGTTCCAAAAACTAATTTTGTTT
>CAQBGY010000575.1:0-815 GCA_948759685.1 uncultured Eubacterium sp. | reverse complement strand
CATAAAGCAATTTTTGCCAAGCCTCACGATTATATTTAGATTCGATGACTTCTTTGTAGTTCATATTGCTATTTTTAGAGTTTATTGAATGATTCTGATAAAATAATTTCTGCATTAGTCTCTTGCTCATTAAGCAGAGATTCTTGTGCCGTATAATATGGTGCATACTTTTTTGCCATATCAATGATTTCTGCAAGTGCTTCATCATGTGTCATTCTGGCTTTACCTCCTACGCGACGCAAGTTTTTCTGTATGCGTTGTAAGCGTTTAGCTATGTAGGTGATGACACCTCTTTCCGCTAATGTTTTGAGCTGAACTACTTTTATGTATAGTTCATTATCGTCTATTTCACGAATGAAATTATTTAACAAATTTACAGCGGTACTAACTTGCACTCCAACAGAACCTTGTTCTTCATGGGTAGTTTCTTGAGAACGTGCTTCTTCATCCTGCATCATGCGAAATTTTCGTAAAGCCATATTAATATGCTTATGGTGTTGCTCTATACGCTCTGCGGATTGTTCTTCTTTGGGAGCTTTGAAATATTTTAGAGCATCAAGCACAGAAAGTTCTTCTGCTGTTTCTGAGACCAAAAAGAATACCTTACGGAAATTCGTTTTCAGGAATACAAGAGTGTCATTTGCAAGTGTTACTCCATCTACTTTTTTCATTTCACGACCAGTACGGCTACGCAATGAGAGTTTTGCTATGCGATTATATTCTCTACGGTTGTTTTGATAGAGTGCACGGAGTTCCTCATAATATGGCAATTCTTGATTACATTCTTCCTTTTGTTTCTTCATGCCTTCATCAAA
>CAQBGY010000574.1 GCA_948759685.1 uncultured Eubacterium sp. | reverse complement strand
TAATATATTAGCCAAGAAGTAACCATGTATTCCAATTTTCATATATACCAAAAAATATATATTTAATATAATGGTTAGAAAAGACGTAAGAGTACCACCTATTGCTGTATCCTTCACATGATCTATACCCCTGGCAAAGTATGAAAAATCTGTACTAATTACATTAACAAATAGAAGCATCGGCAAATAATACCAATACGACTTCAATTCTGGTAGTAACCCAATAATATTATTCAATAAAGACAAAAAGCACCCTATAAAGGTTCCAATCATTGCATACTTTAAACTTAATGATAAAACCTGACTTTTATCATTTTTTTTATCTAGAGTAAAAACGATTACTGCCTCTCCAATGTTTAACGTCGCAATCGGAATCAGCAAATAAATAGTCGTTGCTACTAGGTCATAAATACCATATTCTTCTGGTGTCAGTATATTCGTATAAAGTGGAACTAAAAAGAAAGATAAGAATTTGGATGCAAACTGGCTTATCGTTAAAAAACCAATATTTTTCAATAAATATTTATAATTTTTCTTCATCTAATAACCCTATATCTCGTTATTATGATTTATATATAGACTCTAAAATACTATTAAAGTCTTCATAATAGCGTCTACTATTAAACATAGCTGCAAATTTTTTCCCTTCTTTACCCATTGCCTTCATTAAATCTGAGTCATTCAACAATCGTTCTATGTTTTTTGCTAAATTCCCAATATAGTTTTCATCTATGTCTACTAGTACACCAGATTGATTTCCCAAAAATTCAGGTATTCCTCCAACATTAGTTGCTATTACTGGTAATCCTGCTGCTTGAGCCTCTAAAACGACCAAGCCAGCTGGTTCCTGCCATATGCTTGGTACAACTTGAATATCTGAAATTACTTGATAACGATATATATTTGAATTATCTACATACCCCAATCGAATCACCTTATGTTTAGATTCTCTGCACATCGCTTCCACTTTTCTTTCATACGAAGTTGTTGTCTTTTCGGCAAAATCTGCGCTTCCTATAATTAGTAAGCAAATATCTTTTTCATCTATTATGTTCAAAGCTTGTATCAGCTCTAATACGCCCTTTTCTTCAATAATCCTGCCAACAAATATAATAACTTTAGTTCTTTCTGTTATACCTAATTCTTCTTTTAATAAATTTATTTCATCTATTGTTAATTCCGCGTCGAATTTTTTTACATCAATACAGTTTTTTAATATATGTACACGCTCCTGTGAGCGTCCTGTTGCTTTTATCCATACCTTACCAATATAATCGCTAATCGCGATTAAATGAGAAAATCTGGAATCCACTATCTTACTTGGATTTCCCTCATAATGAAGATGATAAATAAACTTATTAGAATGTTCTTCTATTCCATTTATTGTGTTCAGGGATTTTAAGTCAGTCTCAACTATAAAGTAATCAAACTTTTTTAAATTACGAATAATAAAATATCTTTCATATACTTTTGTTGATGGGGCTAACAACTCTTTGCAAAACAATTTTCTCACAAGTCCTGTCAATTTCCAATAAACTGGTGAAACTTTAAGATAAAAATTTGGAATAAATAGAAAATTTGTTTTTTTATACTTAGTATAATCAATTCCAATATTTTTTATTGTTAATACACTAATACTAATTTGACTTTTTGTATCTTTCTCATATTCATCAATTATATTCTGTACAAGAGTTTCTACGGCACCCCCCTTTACCGCTGGAACTGGTTTATTACTTGATACCAATATACATACTTTCTTCATACTTTTATATATCGCTCCTTTTATTTTCTCTTATTCGAATCTGATCAAAACAAATAATCAAAACCCAAAAATAAATAAGTGTGATATAAAAATCAAATATGGAACTCAGAATATATGCTACCAGGCAGTAACTTAAATATGTCAATGCCAAACTTGGTCTGTCTCTTCTTTTTGTACCAACGGCAGACTTTATAAACATGAACATAAGAAATCCACCAACAACTCCACTGTCAAGAAGTACATCCAAAAACATATTATGTGCATGTGAAGCACCATACAGCCAATATGCTTCAATCTGTTTTTCCGTCAATAATCCATATCCCAAAACTGGATTTTTAAAAATTAATTTGACTGCAAGTGGCCAGATTATTTCTCTTGAATTTAGTCCAACTTTTCCTATAATTTCTAATACTGCACCCAAATTATTTTCTACATGAAACACTAATACAGATAAAAGAAATAGCAACGCCACAATGCCTGTTTTCTTTATGGTAAAAAATTTTTTTATAATTGCCTGATTTTTCTTAAATATTAATAATAAAACAAATATTGTATAAGCACCTAATCCAGCCCAGGATTGAGGAATGGCTAAACATAAAAAAGCACATAATAAAACAAAAACAGTTCTATATATCTTTTTCCTTCCATTAATCGCCTCATCTGCCATAATAAATCCCGCTAGTGGAATAATAATGAATGCAGAGTAGTTATCGCTCCCCAGGAAATACTTATCGAATGATACTTTTGCGGAAGCAATTATTGGTCTATCTGTTAGTATTGTATACAGTTCTAATATGATATATATTTCTGCTATAACCCTCAGATTCTTTATTATTATTTCTATGCCATTTACACTCTTTTGCATTATATTGAATAGCAATATTATTCCCAAAATACTCAATAATGTTTGAACATTACTGTACAAATTATGATTTCTAAAAAGAGCCAGCATCCACCATAACAAGAAAGCAATACACCATCTGGACGAAGTAGAAATGCTAATTTTCTTTCTTGAAACATACGCAATAAGGAATAGTGTTGCAATCACTTTTACCAATGAATACATCATATTTAATAAAGGTATTAATGAAACATTATATGGTTTCAAATAGGAAATTAATATGATCATTATCAGCAATGAATTCTTTCTTATTTTCAAATCACACATTCTATTCCTTTCATAATATAAAGTATAATATTTCTTCTTGTCATTTTTTATATATTTCTTGTAAGCGAACACACATAGATTCTACACTGAATTTGTTTTTAATAATATCTTTTCTCTTCCAGGCATCATTTTTTATAGATGCATAATTAGAAATTACATACTTTAATTGTTTGACTAAATCATCTGAATCTCCACTTGCAAAAAGAGTACCAATGTTCTCATTAGTAATAATTTCTCTAGGTCCAGCAACGTCACTAGCCACGCAAGGAATTCCCATGGACATTGCCTCTATTAAAGCAAGACCAAATCCTTCTGATCGTGACGGTATGACACAAATATCTATTGAATTTAAAAACTTTGGAATATTGGATATATTTCCCGCA
>CAQBGY010000573.1 GCA_948759685.1 uncultured Eubacterium sp. | reverse complement strand
TTGAGTGGAACGAATATAAAGCCTTTACATGGAATGGCACTCAACACACCCAAAATACATATAGAGTATATACATACCTAAGTTGTGGTTGTAGCGGCACTTTAAAAATGACAGACAATCCTTGGGTAAATCATGACATGCATTATGTTGACATGGGACATAGAACAGAGAATACTCACTATTATGATTATCGTTGTGTGGTCTGTGGCTATACGAAATATACTCGTTATCTTGACTGCCCTGGTTTAAAAACAGGCCAACATGTAAGACCGTAACATAAAAACCATATATGCCCACTATTCTATTCTTTATTTATGGAGGTATCAGAGATGAAGAAATTATATTTTTTAGGTTTCCCCATGCTTTTAGTTATAGTCATGTCCGGAGTGTTTTTGTATAAAGGGACAAGTGTTGCAAAATCAAATGGCTTGACCCCAGAACAAATATACAACATACACAAAGAGTATATTGAATCTACTTATGGTCCGGGAACAGGTTTTAGGATAGAATCATACGGAGAATCCGGCATCGGCTATGTAAATCATGAAACCGGAGAAGTTATATGGGATATTACAAATGATAGAAGATAGAAAATATTAGAAAGCAATACAGACACAGATTTATAATTCAACCATTGAAACAGATACGAACCCCGACTTTCAAGAGTTGGGGTTTTCTGGTACTATTATAGTACTAAACATACAAAACACAGTACCATAAAAAGAAAAGATTCAAAAAAGGAAATCTTGAAAAAGCCTATAAAATCAACATTTCCGCAAAGAGGGCAAAAGGTAGAAAAAGCTGAATTTATTTTTGGTAGTGCGGAGGTCACGGGTTCGATTCCCGTCAGCAGCTTTTATAGAAGCCCTGAATATTCAGGGCTTTTTCTATTTCTGTATGATAGTTCATTGCGATCTGTAATATGGAATTTGTTAGAGTTTTTGTTAGCTTCCTGCAAAACGGATTACAATCCCCCGAAAAGCCTATGAATCAGCCATTTAATTTATATGCGATTCTCCCAAAAAAGAAAAAGGAACAAAAAATTATTGTCTTTTAGGAATTAATTAGATATAATGTAGGATAAATAAGAAACGAGAAGTAAAATATCATATAGAGTAGCTTTAGGAGAAGCAGATTGTCGTTGGTGACAGTCTTTTTGCTTCTCCTTTTTTATAATATGCTCCGCATCGAATGCGTCTTGATTGATAGGCGACTGAGCCGTGCTTTTGGTGCGGATAAACGAAAACTGAAAGATATTTTATCAAAGCGGGCAATAGAGATCATGTGTGTGGAATACAAAAAGATTTTTATAGAGGACATAATTCCTTGTGTTAAAGAATATTTGAACAATGCCAGAGATCCCCTTTTTGAGAGTCTTCTTTCCAGTAATACGGGAAAAGAAATCAGAGATACAATTTGCAGACATAGGAATTTAGTAGCTGATTGGCAAATTTTGAGGGTCGCTCTCCGTAAATGGTATTGCTTCAGAGGTGTCGAGGACAGGTCAAAGCAAATGATATATAAGTATCGACAAAAAGGATTGGGTATACCAGACGGAGTGCTTCAGACAATCAAAAGTTTTCATCATGCGGTTGGATAAAATTGCAAAACGGTCATCAAAACAGTTACCTTTTTCATGCTTTTAGGTGTTAGTGAAATTTTGATGATTAGTCTATGATGTAGGGTTTATATAGGGTATACATAGGGATTGGTGATATAGTATCAGTGCATGTGTAGTTTGGGTCTTGATCCAATAGATATAGAGAACCAAACATGTATGTAATTATCAACAAAATAACAATAATAGGAGTGTGATGTATATATGCTGCTTGAAAGATATGAAATAAGAATATAGTATGTATCTATGAATATTCAGTACGAAACGTGCAGGGAGTTGATAGATACATGTTAAACATTCAGACCGTCGAACAGATATTAGCCGCTAATGAAAAACTGCCTATCGGCATGAAGAAATACAAGCGGATACCCTCTGTCTTTCCAAAAGCGAAACACATGGATGAACTATTGACACTGGTAAAAAAAGCCATTGTGCTATCCAGTGAAAACGAGGATGACCTCGACGCGATCCGGCAGCTCGGAGAAGGCTGGGTTGCGGAGGAAACTCTCGCAATAGCGATATACTGTGCACTCAAATATTCTGACGATTTTGTAAACGGTGTTGCAGCCGCAGTCAACCATGATGGCGACAGCGACTCCACCGGTGCGGTTACAGGAAATATACTCGGAACGGCACTCGGCTTTGAAGCCATTCCACAAAAGTATCTTGATAAGCTGGAATTAAAAGATGTCATTCTTGAAATTGCGGAGGATCTTCACCACGATTGCCAGATAACGGAGTATGGACTGGGAGATGATTTGTGGGAAAGCATATCCTTTACGGATGGGGCTGTTTTCAATTTCTCTTCATTTCCAACATAAATCAATTTGACAGACGCATAATAACTATATATAATAAAAGTACGAAAAATCATACGAAATTATGAGGTGATACTATGTTAGCAGTAAAGAGCATGGATGTGCGTGAAAATTTTAAGGAATGGTGTAATAAAGTAATAAGCGGCGAAACGCTTATTGTGTCACGACCTAAAAATGAAAATGTAGTAATCGTATCAGAAAAAGAATATAACGAAATGGCAAAAGCCAGAAGAAACGCAGAATATCTGGCTATGCTGGACAGGAGTTATAAGCAGTTAGAAAATGGGGAATCCATTTCTTTCAGCATGGAAGAATTGCAGGCAATGGAATCTGATGACTGGGAACCTACTGAAAAAGTATTAAATTGGATGGAACGGATGAAACATAAAGATGAATGATTTTACCTTTACAGACAAAGGATTTTCTGATTACATTTATTGGCAGTCTCAAGACAGGAAAACAGCAAAGAGAATCAATAGTCTATTAGTGGATATTAAGCGAAATGGGGCAATGCAAGGCATTGGAAAGCCGGAGCCGCTGAAATATCGTCCCGGATATTCCAGACGGATTGATGAAAAAAACCGCTTGGTATACGATGTTGATGAATTGCAAAATATTAAAATCATATCATGCAGAGGACACTATGATGATTAAGACTGCTATTCCTAAAATATCTGATTGACGTGTTGTAGGCTTTTTGTTAGAATCTTGTTAGTAAACTTACAGCGAACAATGAAAACGTACGCAAAGCTGTGAAAAGAACTCCGCTAAAATACAGCGTTTCACGCAACATCAGGCAAAACCGAGATAACACAGATAAAGCGTTATTGCTTTTTGGTAGTGCGGAGGTCACGGGTCCGATTCCCGTCAGCAGCTTTGGAAAAC
>CAQBGY010000572.1 GCA_948759685.1 uncultured Eubacterium sp. | reverse complement strand
GATCTATCATCTTTATTATATTCTTTTCCTAAATCATAAATGATGTTTGCCTCATCATTGTCCGGTCTTGTCTGCAGATATCCTGAATGATGAGCATAATCCGTATAAACACCATTATTTAAAGCCCATACACCTGCACTGATATCCTGAGAGCCAGTTAAATAATTATCTCTATAATTATCATTGTCACATGTAGCCGTTACATCACTATGCTTACTCATTAACGCAAGATTCAATGATGTTTTAACATAGTTAATATACCCATCTACAACAACACTCTTCGTTATTCCCTTTGATAACCATCCGTCTTCTAAATGACTGACCTTAATTTCATAAGTTCCAGCCTCTATACCACCATATTCATATTCAACACCAGCTTTTGCCTCACTATTAATTCTTTCTCCATTTAACGTAACTATATAAGTTGCATCTGCCTGTTCCTCACCAGCCACAATTGAATATGTAATCCTCTCTAAAGTAGATGTATCTACAATAATATCAGCCGCTTCTGAAATATTAGAACCCACGATTGTTGGCTCATCCGTATTTGCAATCACACCCACTTCATTAATAACATATCCATAATTTCCGCCTCCGGATAATGTTACTTTCACAAATCTGACTGCCTTATCTGTGCAACCACTTACCTTACTGAGCGGTACTCTGTTTATAGCACAGAAGCCTGCACCCTTTTGATGATATTCATAACCCAGTTTACTTCCTACCTCGGTATAATTAACTCCATCAAAAGAAAACGCAACTTTCACATCCTGTGCATATGTTCCTTTGTTTGTGTAAGCAAGGATAACTTCATTCATTTCTGAAGGAGTATAATATTCTCCCAAATCAATAACAAAGTATTGAGAAGAACCAGCAGCCGTTCTTAAAGCCACATCAGAACCTTCACCTGGTTTTAATATTCCATCTAAAGCTGTAGCAGCTGTGGAAAGTGAATGTCCTTCATATATACTTGATATTTCACAAATACTTGCAGGATGGGCACCTGCATAAGCATAGGAAACATTTCTGTTTAATCGGAATAAATTTCCTATATCACCAACATTAATGGTATCACTTACTATTCCCTCTGATGCCGCTCCATTATGACATGCTACTACTCTAACCCAACATACATTTGCAAACACATCTCCAATCACATAATCTTTTCCAGCATCTACTCCTGTTGCAAGGATCGTACTTCCTAAATAGTTTTCTAAATATACAATGTATTTATAATCTTCCTGATTAGGTCCTGCTTGAATGTTAAAACAAACTGTATTATAATCAGGCGATGTAAATGTAACACCTGCTGCATCGTCACATTTTTCCACTTCAACTTTTGCGGCATTTTCATCAACATCTAAAACTGCAATTTCTGTTACCTGAATTCCCCATGTATAAGAATCCAGATAATATAATCTGATATATCTAACTGCTGTTCCCTCCGCATCCGCTAAAGAAGTTACTTCAATCAGATTATTATTAGTACAGGCATCTTTTACATGTGTTCCTTGTACTGTTTTTGCATCTGTGAAGTCCAGACCATTAGCAGAAATTTGAATCTTATATCCTTTTACAGGAGTATCGCCATCACTATTTTCTTTATACCCTACTACCAGTTGATCTAAAGTTGCTAAATCATATACATCTCCTAAATCAATTTGATAATATGTTCCAGTTTTTCCAAATGTAGTAGCCGCATGTTCCCCACCTGGAGTAAACTTTCCATCAGTAAGACAGCCTGTATTACCTTCCTGCAAAGATGGAGCTACCTCCACATTTTTCTTCAGTGCCAGATTATGCTGTGCACTGGCTACCATCTGCTCTGTTGTCATATCTGCCTTTACGGAAATATTCGTAAAAATGGCAGACGAAAATACCATTGTCACTGATAAAAATACAGACAATAGTTTTGATAAATTTTTTCTCATATCTGTTCCTCCTATAGATAAATAGTTATCCTTCTAGGAACATAATTTCCGACCTTTCAATTAATTTTATTATACAAAAACGACTATCATATTTCAATATGATAATCGTCTAATAAACAACTGTATTTTTTGTAGATATTCTCTAAATAATAAATTATTCATCACTTTTTTATAACTTTTCACGTATCATCAACAGACATGAAATAATTAACAATACGCTTGACATCCATATCGCCCTAAACCCAAACCATATCGTCATGATTCCTCCAATTCCTGCACCAATAGCAAAGACAAAGATTATTCCATAATAATAAACAGCTTTTTGCAAAGATTCTTTATTCCTATCCCTTATATACACAGATAAACTTTCTGTTCCACTTCGCAAATTACCAATACACATAGTACTTGCATATCCATATCCGTTCATCTTTCGAAATGTCTGCACCTGCATGGAACAGGTAAAAGACACCAGCATCGTTGCAATCAGATTCCACTTCGATGGCATAAATCCCACAGAAAATAAGATAATAATCTCAAATATAAGAACAATTTGCCTCCAATGAATCCTTTTGGAATTTTTGTATTTACTTTGAATTTGTTCTGCAACCAGCACTCCCAATGCAAAAGCCAGAATCGGAAAAAGATAACTTAACGCTGTTTTCCATTGTCCCATCATAAAATGCTGACTCATAAGAACTACATTCCCTGTTTGTGCATTGGAAAACACTTTGTCTCTCACATTATATGTATAAGCATCTTGAAATCCTCCCGAAACTGCTAAAACAGCACTGACAAGAAAAGTCTCTGACGTTTGTATCTTTGTTTTTTGTTCTGCTAATCTATTTCCCGGCATTCCTATACTCCTTCTTCTCCTTTGTTAGTATATCCCTAGTTTTATTTGAAATCAAGAAAAAGGATTTCTATCTTTATTTTTCTGTTTGTCTTTTTTTCATTTTTCTCCAATTAAAAAAACCATACATATCATTGATAAAAAACATTACAAAACATACTATCATTGGTAAATACGAAATATTGTCTATAGAAGCCATAATCCAGAGAATAATTAGTACTATATCATTTGCTGCATAAGATAAAGCATATGCACTACTTCTTAAATACATGAAAAATGATGCCAGAAAACTGGTTGTAATAGATATCGTGCTTACAATTAAATTTGCAGTCCCAAAATATTTCAGTACAAAATAAAATAGAAAAGTCACAATCATTGCCAAAATAAACACTTTCAAAATCTGTCTCTTTGATAGATGCGCTACTTTTACTTCTCTTTCATCATAAGGATTTCCAATCCATGATACTACAGACATCAATGCGATAGGCATTGTCATTCCAAGATAGGTTATCATTTCACCATAATAATCAAAGGAATAAGAAATAATTGCAT
>CAQBGY010000571.1 GCA_948759685.1 uncultured Eubacterium sp. | reverse complement strand
TAATCCGGCATAAATGCCGTTGCCCTGCTGGCAGGTGACAAGCTCGTCGGTGGTAAGCACTATCCAGGCCATAGCCATATCCAGGGTGTCGTTGTCGGACAACAAGGGGTTGGAATGCTCCACAAAGCCGTTGAGCCTGTCGATGCGTTCCTTGAGCATTTTATCCTTGTCACGTCGGAAGACAGCTGCTGTCGAGTCGGCCAGCTGCCCTTCGCTATACGATATTATGAAGCCGCCGGCATCGGCCGGGGCGGTGAGTCTGGTGCCGTTCCACCGGTATTGCACATCGTTGTACGGTTGGAGGGTGATAACCCCTCCGGCAGATTCGGCAGGCACGAACTCTATCCCTCCAGCCACCGGATGTCCGGGAGAAAGGAGTCGGGGCGCCAGCTCTATCCATACGGAATCGCCCTCCACGTCGGAAAGCTCCACAAAGAGCAGCTCCTCGAAGTCGAACATGAAGAAGTCCTCTCGCGCCTTGGGATATATGCGGCTTATCTTGTAGGGATACACAGTTACGTCGGCTTCACTCCTCGACAATGTGTCGCCGTCCACACCGAGAGTATAGTCGCTCAGCAGCCGGCGCTTGGCTATGTTCCAGCCGGCATGCCAGTTGTCCCAGTTGTCGGTGTGGGTCATGCCGTACCAGAACGCCGCCTTCTTGTCGGTAAAGGAATATTCGCGCTGGCTGTCGGCAGGCACGGATATCCCCATCGAGTCAACGTTGATATGGCTCAGCTCCCCCTCGTTCTCCGGCAGAAGGGAAGTGCCCGTGCAGGCTGCAACAAGAGCCGAGCAGCCTGCAATAGCAAAAAAACGTCCAAAATTCATGTAAAAGTAAGTATGTCGATTTATAAGGTGCTGTGTTCGGGGAGCAAAGATACGGATAAGTAGAGAACAAAGCCAAATTATTTGGCCTTTGCCGGGCGAGAATGTCCTGACTTATGTTGTAGAACATATAAAAATATATGCTCATATATAGCACCGCCAATAACATTTTTTTGTAAACTTGCACTTGATTTCTGAGCCATAGAGTTGGCAGACGAAATCAACAACTTTACAAACAAGGTTTATAACTATGAAGTGGATGCTGTCTATCTTATTACTCATTATAATGAGTTCTTGCTAACAGAACGTTCTTACCAAACATATTGGCAAGACAATAATCTCTGCGTGGTGATGAAACGCCCGACAGTAGGGATAATAGAACTTGGTAAAACGGATTGGAACGGTGTAGAGCTTGATGATGTGGTGGAAACTATATACAAT
Source organism: uncultured Eubacterium sp. (assembly GCA_948759685.1). The sequence continues at coordinate 2,068 of CAQBGY010000571.1, read as the reverse complement.
GAGTGCATACAAACTGAACGAAGTGGGAATGCCATTGTTTGGGTGCGCTTTGAGAACCCACAGACTGACAAATATGCGTAAACTTGGGATATTAAATGAATAATCTACAAAGTAAAAGAATCAAAGCGTCTCAACTTGTTCTCATCGGAACTATTTGTGGAGACATAATCGGGTCGTGCTATGAATGGCAATCTACAAAAAGATATGATTTCAAGTTATTATCAGAATATAGTAGATTCACGGATGATACAGTGTGTTCTGTTGCTATGGCGGATGCATTAGTCCGCAATATACCATTTGACATACATCTTAAATATTGGTGCAAACGGTATCCACGTGCTGGATATGGACGAATGTTCAGGAGTTGGATATATTCATTCATAGAAGGTCCATACAACAGTTGGGGTAATGGGTCTGCAATGCGTGTTAGTTCAATTGGAGCTTTTGCGGATAACTTAGATGATTGTTTATCATTGGCAAAACAATCTGCTGAAATCACACATAATCATCCAGATGGCATCAAGGGAGCACAGGCCGTAGCATCCTCAATATTTCTTGCATTGCATGGCTACAATAAAAATAGAATTAAAGAATACATTGAAAATCAATTTGCTTATAATTTAAGCAGACGATATGAGGAAATACAACCTTCTTATCAGTTTGAGATAAGTTGCCAGAAATCAGTTCCAGAATCATTAATCGCCTTTTTAGAAAGTACAGACTATGAATCTGCTGTGCGTAAGTCTGTAGCGTTTGGTGGTGACGCAGATACTATGGCGGCTATTGCAGGAGGAATCGCGGCAGCTTATTACGGCGAAATCCCTCAATTTATTATAAAGGAATGCCTTAACAAACTTCCGAATGATATTAAAGACGTTATCAATCAATTTAACACTGTTCTGGACACTACAATGATTCGGTAAAAATTACCGAATCATTGTAAATCATAAACTATTATCAAATCACTCTATAAACTACAAAAATCACTCCGACAGATGAAATACTTACCATTCTTTTTATTAATTGTCTTGCTTTGTTTGATTGGCTGTTCAAAATCAGGACAGACGGATTCATGTGATTTAGAGAATGACACTTTGGAAATTACGCATAAGCCTTTTCCTGATGGTTTTGAAATATTTGACAAAGGAGACAATATCTGTTTTGTCAAATACAGCAATAAGATAAATGGTTTTGATGTTAGAATTGCTGTACGCCCTTTCGCCTATATTGATTCTATATTGTTTGGAAGTGCTGAAATCGCATTTTTACGGAACGACACTTGCTTTATATCTTTGCCGAATTCGTTTTTTAGAATTGACAGTTTGAATAGAAAGCAGATAGAGAACTTTGATGTGGTGGAATTGGACTATCAATATCCACAAATTAACAAGTCTAAGCCTATAAAATTTAGCCAATTCAGCGCATTGCCTTTTTTCTTCCTTGATGTCAATTTTGACGGAGAAGATGAATTGATTATGAATTATGCAAGACAAGGACAACGGTATTCTAATGCCTATGTCGCTTATGGATTACAATATTGGGATGGGGAAAGCACTGGCTACGATTATCTTTATGATTCAACAAGAGGAATAGCCCCGTTTGCCGATTTAGATGACCTTTCAGAGATTGATTATACAACTCAGGAAATATCAACATTCTCTTATGGGGGATATTCAGATAGTAAAAAGTGGATATACAAACCTATCAATGGAAAGATTATTTTGCATAGAATTGAGGATTACGACAGCTTAGGGTGGCTTCTTGCAAGACGACAAATATTGAACGTTGATACAATTACCTCATATCATAATGGCAGGGAATACCTTTATGAATAGTAAGATAAACGCTTACCATCCTTTCTAATCAGTTTGATATTGCTCTGCTCCTTTGGGTGTGGTTGCAAACATAAATCCGTAGAATCTGACACGTTGGAACAAGACGAGATACGTTGTTGAAAGCACCAGCCATCCCGACTTAGTAAGAATCAGATTCAGCGACATACGCAATGATGATTTCTGAATAGTCGACACCCTTATACCTATTGCTCCACACTCTATTACAGTAAGGA
>CAQBGY010000570.1 GCA_948759685.1 uncultured Eubacterium sp. | reverse complement strand
CGGGGGCATTGATGAGCGCAAAGGCATACCGGGATAAAAAGGCTTTACCGCTTGTAGAGAAATTGAAAGAAGTCGTTAAAAATCTGACTATCAAGTGCGTACAGCTTACAGAGCAGGGAAAGAAGCTGACCGCCAAAATGGACGGACAACAGAAACAGATTAGCCGCTTGACGGATAAGGTCATGGAGCAGAGCGACACCATAGACCGATTGCAGGAGAAAGCGTCTGATTTTGGGCGTTTGGAGCGTCATTTCGGCAGGGAACAGGTACAGTCGATAGTAGAGCAGGCAAAAGCATTAGAGCAGGCAGAAAGGGCAATGAAATGCCCGAAACATGCCTTTGAAATGAGCTGATAGGAAAGGGGATTGATTTGATATGACGGATATGGAGAAGAAGGTCATGGTGCGGCTGTGTGCTAAAATTGTAGCAGAAACAGACCTTTACGAAACGGACAAGGAAGTGCAAAATCTGATAGACTGGGTATGTCTTTCGGAGCAGATAAAGGAAAACAATAATACAATCCGCAATCTGACCGGGGAATATAAAAAGATAGAGCCGGATTGTAGGGAGGGAGTGCGGGCACAGTTGGAGCGCATGAAAGAACTCTGCAAAGAACGAAACAGTTTGTATGAGAAGCAGAATGACTTGAAAGGACAGAAATACAAAATAGAAAAATCGTTGGAGCGATAAGAAATGTGGGGCGTGGCGGTTGCTATGCCTTATATTTTTGTGGCAAATAAAAAGAAGAAGTGCTATAATCAAAGCAGAATATTAAGTGTTGTGGAGGAGGAAGTGCATGAAAACAATTATCACTATTCAGCATACACAATCAGTTCACCATACAAATGGTATGGTTGGTTCTTGGACAGATTGGGAATTATCAGAATTAGGAGTGGGGCAGGCAAATAGAATTGGAGAAAGGTTAAAAACAGAGTTATCTGAAACAGAGTTTGTGATGTATTCATCTGATTTATTACGCGCAAAACAAACGGCTGACATTGTTGGTCAGTACTTAGGCTTAATCCCGATTTTAAGAACTGAATTACGAGAAAGAAATCTTGGCAAGTGCTGTGGTAAATCAGTTCAATGGCTTCGTGAAAATCTTGAAATGCAAGAAAAAACTATTGATGATAGATTATTCTCTGATGCGGAAAGTCGTAGAGACGAGTGGAACAGACTGCAACCATTCTTTGATGAAGTAATGGCAAGTGATGATGAAAATATAATAATTGTTTCGCATGGCGATCTGCTGAGTGTTTTCAATACAATGTTTCTTGGATTAAGTATTGAAACTATAAATACAAGTGAAATATTCGGATTAGCGGGTGGAGTTTCTTATATGTTCGAAAATAATGAAAGGAAAAGATTTATCAAAAGAATAAGCGATATGTCTTATGTTAATTAGTGATTTTTGAGAAAGAGTATTTGTTGTTGTCTTTTTTTGGCGATGTAAAAGATGTAGCACTAGAAATTATATAATGAATGGGGAATATGATAATGTCTAAGCTTATTATATTAAGAGGAAATTCGGGCAGTGGAAAAACTACGGTGTCAAAAATATTGCAGGAAAAATTGGGGCGAAACACTATGTTAATATCACATGATATGGTGCGAAGGCAAATATTACACGCTAAAGATGTAGAAGCATTGCCTTTGATAATGCAGTTACTCAAGTATGGCAGACTAAATTCAGATATTACAATTTTGGAAGGCATACTTCCTACGGAGGTTTATATGCCTCTGTTTGAAATGGCTGTACAAGAATATGGGAAAGATATATTTGCTTTTTATTATGACTTACCATTTGAAGAAACGCTACGGAGACATGAAACAAAGCCCAATAAGACAGATTTTGGCGAACAAGACATGAGAAGATGGTGGAAAGAAAATGATTTTATTCATATTATTCCTGAAAAGATACTAACCAAAAACTTAAGCATTTCAGATACGGTTGATATGATATATAATTTCATATCGTAATTCTTTTTTGTTGATGGAAAGAAATTTGTAAGTTTTTCTTCTTAGCGGTATGAAAGACATGGTGCTAGCACCATGTGTTAAGGGTGGTTAAGGAGAAAATGGAATTTGCTTAATATTTGTTACCCTTTGGTGCATTTGTAAGTTCTACTTTATTAGGCAATATGAATGGGAAATGGGCTTTAGCGATATTTCATACCTTGTTTTGATAAATGGTTTTTACTGCATAACATTTCAAAGATGGGTTGCTAAATTGCCGGGATTTGCTATAATAGGTACGTGGCAACATTTTGGCAACAGAAAATCAGCAAGCCATAATAAATGGTGTAATTGATGTAAAAAAGGGCGTGTATCTGTATAAAACTTAAACAAATACAGTTAAGAACAACAAAGAACACGCCGAGTTCGAATAGTAAACAGAAAGCCGGGAAGCTGCATAAACAGCGGACTTTCCGGCTTTTAATGTGGGGCGTGATACCTTTTTGATACCTGAATTATGAATTGGTAAATTTTTTCCTGAAAGCTGGATGAATATCGAAAATGGATTTTTGATAGTTAATAGTGTCATCTTCATAATACATTCGATATTTTACTCGCTTTCCGGGTTCGCGAATAACTTTTCTTAAAAAACCGATTTGGTAAAGGAATGAGATGGTTTCTTTTGTTGAATAAGTTTGATTTGTAATAGCATCATGTATTTTTTCATTTTCCCCTATCCCATCAATATGTGTTATAAGTGAAGCACAATCCCAATCCCACTTTTTTCTTACACCAATAAATGATAAAATACATTTTTCAATGTTTTTACAGGTTTTTGAATATTCCCCAACAAGGTCTATTAATTTCCAGTTGGAGTATTTTATTTCCGCGGGAGCAACTGCATTTTCTTCAATAGGTAAATATGTTTTTTTTCCATATTCGAGAATTAATCTACAAAATTGAAGTAATTCACGTGGACGCTGAAAGGTTCGTGTGATTATGTAATTACTCAGATAGCTTGGTTTTTGGTTGTAATAAATGTTTACAGGATAAAACATATTCCAATATTTGTTAATATCTTTAAAATTGGTAGGCATTGGTTCATCTAAATAATATGCAATCCTTGCGGCAACAAGTTGTTTTAGGCTAAAGAAATTATTGTCATCCCAAGAAATGGTGGTTATTTCACTTTTAGAATCAAATAGATCACTGCCTTTTGAAATTATCTCATATATATCAGTTCTTAAAAAAGCAATGATTTTGAGGTTGTTGTATTCTCTTTTCAACTGGCGAATGGAAAAAATCAATCCACGCAACCAAGCATTCATATGATTAACTCCTATTAGGAAAACACACTGTCAAAAGGGTTTTTGCTTTTGGCG
>CAQBGY010000569.1 GCA_948759685.1 uncultured Eubacterium sp. | reverse complement strand
TTTCAGTTTTCTTTGGTTCGTCCTGTCCAACTGTTCCTTTTCCCACTCCTGAAAACCCTGAGATTACTAATAATTTTCCTTTATTCATTCTTCTTCACTCTTTACTTATTCAATATTCTGTATCTGTTCTCTTACTTTCTCAATATCTGTTTTTAAAATAATTGCCCTGTCTGAGATTTCTGCATCTGTTGTCTTTGATAAAGTAGTATTTGCCTCACGGTTCATTTCCTGTGCAATAAAATCGAGTCGTCTGCCAATCGTTCCTCCTTTATTCAGGTCGTCACGCATGGCTTTAATGTGACTGTCAAGTCTGACTAATTCCTCATCAACACATACCTTATCTGCAAAAATAGTAACTTCCTGAGCAATCCTTGCTTCATCTATCTGTGTATCTTCTAATAAATCATGTATTTTGTCTGTTATTTTTTCTCTATATTCTGCAATAATTACAGGCGATTTTTCTTTAATAAAGTCAACATTAACAATCATCGCGTCTAACTTTGCCAATAAATCTGCTTTTAATCTTTCACCTTCACTGATTCTGGTTTCTATTAATTTTTCAGCAGCACCTGCAATCGCTCTAATAACGAGGCACTCAATAATTTCCTCATCATCCTGCCCATTTTCAATGGATACAACATCAGGACTTCTCATTATATGACTTGCTTTGATATCATTATCCACGCCTAATTCTGCACTGATTTGCTTATAACATTCAAAATATTCTTTCGCCAGCATGGAATTGTATCGGATACAGGCATCTCCCTCCCCTAAATTTTCATAGGAGATAAATACATCTACCTTTCCCCTGTCTACATACTTCTTCATTTCTGTTCTGATAGTACCTTCAAGAAAATTTAGTTTCCTTGGCAGTTTAATACCCAATTCCAAATATCTATGATTTACAGATTTCATTTCTACAGTGACTTTTCTGTCTCCCGATGAAACTTCATATCTGCCAAACCCTGTCATACTTCTTAACATTTTCTCTCCTAATATCTCAGGCAGAATGCCTCTTCTTCTTGTTTAAACTTTAAATCATTGTGAAATGTTTTCGATAAAACTAAATCAATGAAAACATTTTTCCACAGTTCTTCTTATTATAATTCATATAAACAATACCGTCAAGGTTGACTTAAACATTAAATAATAATAAAATGTAACAGTTCAGCCATGCACAAGTAAGTACAAGAATTTATAAAGACTGCTTGCAGGATTTTAAATTTTTGTTCTTTTTTGTATATGGTGAGCCATAACAGCGAGAAGAAACACAGCGGATTCGAGCTGTTGGCTGAACTGTTATATAATTAATATTATATTAAGGAGTACCTAGATATGGCTTTTGACGGAATTACAGTATCAGCTCTTGTGGCTGAATTAAATAATAAAATTAAAAATGGGCGCTTATATAAAATTGCACAGACTGAATCCGATGAATTGATGCTCACCATTAAATCAGATAAAACACAATATCGTATGTTAATCAGTTCCAATGCAAGTCTTCCTCTGCTATATCTGACTGATACAAATAAAACTGCTCCTCTCACTGCACCCAATTTTTGTATGTTACTTCGAAAACATATCAACAATGGACGTATTATTTCTATTTCCCAGCCGGGTCTTGAAAGAATCATTGATTTCGAGATACAGCATCTGGACGAACTGGGTGACATCAAAACAAAACATTTGATTGTTGAACTTATGGGAAAACACAGTAACATTATCTTTCTTGACAACAATATCATTTTGGACAGTATCAAACATGTAAACTCTGTTATGAGTTCTGTCCGTCAGGTTCTGCCGGGAAGAGAATATTTTATTCCTGATACCAGAAATAAGAAAAATCCACTTATAATAGAAAAAACTGAATTTATGAATATTGTTTTTTCTAAACCTATACCTCTGGCTAAGGCAATTTACACGTCTTTTACCGGTATCAGCCCTACGATTGCTGAGAATATCTGTTATGAAGCAAATTTTGATTCTTCTCTTCCTGCAAATACATTAGAATATGGTAATCGGAATATTATATGGATGAATTTTTACCAAATGATAAATAAAATAAAAAACAACACTTTTTTACCAACCATTTATGAAAAAAACGGAAAGCCGGAAGAATTCTGTGCCCTGCCTCTTTCTACATATTCTGATTGCGAAGCGAAAGAATATGAAAGTATGAGTCAGTTATTAGAAACATATTATAAGAAAAGAAATCTCTATACCCGCATGCGGCAGAAATCCGTAGATTTAAGAAAAATCGTTTCTAATTCGCTGGAAAGGGATAATAGAAAATACAATATCCAGCTAAAGCAATTAAAAGATACAAAAAAGAAAGATAAATACAAAGTATACGGGGAACTTCTAACAACATACGGCTATTCCATTGAATCCGGCGCAAAAGATTTTGAAACGGTAGATTTTTATACAGGAAACACTGTAAAAATCCCTTTGGATGCAACATTATCTCCTATTGATAATGCCAAAAAATACTTTGAAAAATATGCAAAATTAAAACGTACCTATGAAGCACTGACAGATATCATAGAAGAAACAAAAAAATCTATAGACTATTTGGAATCAATTAATGTTTCCATTGATATTGCAACCAGTGAAGATGATTTAAAAGCCATTCATAAAGAATTAGTCCAAACCGGTTATATAAAAAAGCATGGACAACAAAAGAATAAAAAGGATAAAATCGTCAGCAGACCTTTACATTATATTTCTTCTGATGGCTTTGATATGTACGTTGGAAAAAATAATATCCAAAATGAAGAATTGACTTTTAAAGTTGCAACAGGTAACGACTGGTGGTTTCACAGTAAAACGTTTCCTGGATCCCATGTTATTGTAAAGGCAAACAATCAGGAACTGCCTGATACTACCTTTGAAGAAGCTGCAAAACTGGCTGCCTATTACTCTAAAGCATCCAATCAGGATAAAGTTGAAATTGATTATGTTCAAAAAAAACATGTCAAAAAAGTGGCCGGAGCAATGCCGGGATTTGTCATCTACCACACGAACTACTCTATGATTGCAAGCCCTGATATTACCGGTATCACACTACAAAATTAAACATTCTAAAAAGCTGGGTTGTATTCAACCCAGCTTTTATATCTTTATTTTTTATCCGATTAATTCGTCATATAACTGCTGATACTTCTCAGCAGATGTTTTCCATGAATAATCCACAGCCATAGCTCTTTCCACCATTTTATTCCAATCACGCTTTTTGTCATAAAATATGTGTTCTGCATACCTTACTGTTCCCATCATTTCATGTGCATTATAGTTGCAAAACGAGAACCCTGTACCTGTATTTTCATACTCATTATATGGCTGTACAGT
>CAQBGY010000568.1 GCA_948759685.1 uncultured Eubacterium sp. | reverse complement strand
CCACCGAGATCTACACTCTTTCCCTACACGACGCTCTTCCGATCTAAAAAAGGAATTAAAAATGAATGAAATAATACGCAAATTGTCATTGGCAGGAAATAAGCGACCTGTGACAAATAAAGATATGTCACAAATAGAAAATAAATTGGGGATAGTCATTCCTGATGATATGAAGGCTTTTTATCTTTGTCTTAATGGCACAGGTGTCTTAGGCTTGGATGTAGAATGTATGTTCCACTCTCCGATAACTGGATTAGATTATGAAATTTCACATTTTATTTCATTTAAATATGGTGGCGCACAATTTACCATAGACGGAGGTGTATCAATCGCTCGCATTGAAGAAAACCGTGCATCCAATCTGCTTGTATTCGCCATAGCGGAAGATCATTCTCGTTTTGTGATTGATGTTAAAACTGGGAACATCTACAATTACAAGCATAAGGAAATCAAATGGTATTATACCAAAGAGGGACGACAGATTTTCTTTGATGTAAGTACATATGATGAACAAGCCGATAATTTCTGGCGTACATCGTCAGAGCCATTCAGGAGTGAACAGGCATATTATTTGGGTGATAAAACGCTTGTTGCAGAATCGTTCTCTGAATTTATACTTCATCTGTCTGTTACAGTTAATGAATATCCAGAAGTTGAAGTTTTACCTGAAAGCCGTTATACTGATTTTTGGGGAAATGTAGTGTATGATAAATATGAGGGTTTTAAGACAGAACGAAAAGCGGAAGTTCTTGCTTTAAATATGGATGCTACCGTATATGTGGGCAGAGCGTATAACGACAATGGAGAAGAGATAACGACACCGCCAACAATGAAGAAGCTGGAGGAGTATGAACAAACTTTACGGCAATTTCTTGATAATACAGATTTGATTGTAAGCCAAATTATGGAAAAGGCATATAAGTACTACAAAAAGAATTACGCACATTACTACGAAAAAGAATTTGAGGTACTGTTTCCTAATGAGATGGTAATGCCATCGGCTGACTCAAAATTGCACTCTCCGCTATGTATAACAACTCCAGCGGAACATCTACGATACATGACTTACAATCCGTGTAATCATATCCGTGTATTGCCTCGCAAAACTATTATCATTCCGATTGACTATTCACTTGATGAGGAACATGGGATGGAAATAAAGATTGTTGATGGTAAAGTAAAATCCATTGGTGAATCAGGAAACTACGAATAGACAACTAACATGCACCTCAATCGCCCCAAAAGGCGATTAGCTGCCAAACATTATTCGCATAAATGATAAAATATGATACAGGTATATTTCATAACTGATAGACATAAATTGGAGCATCCATTGTTCTGTATTACTGAACAAGAATTACAGGTAATAAATAATTTGTCACAAGGAGTATTACCATATATTGATCCGTATGGCGATACAATGCTTTATATTGACCATATAAATTTCATCTGCGATAATATTCAAATTATGATGGAAAATAAGGAACGGCAATTTTGTTATGATAAAGAATATAACCAATCAAAAGAATTATACGAGAAATTTAAGCCTGTAATCTCCAAAGAAACAACTTTATTCCTCGTAGGAGACTAAAAATGCGAATAACATACGAATCAATCTCCCATAAAGGTCGATTATCCGCCGGACATTATCGGTAAAGTTCAAAAGAATGGAAATAAAAGATATAATAACAAGCATAGGCTTTATTGGTGGACGAGATGCTATAATAATTGAACATATAAATATTATAGATTCTCGAACTATCGAAGTGTATGTTAATGTTTCGCGTAATAGCCTATGTGATTTTGTTGACAATTCTATGAGTGCTATTAATCTGAAGTTTGTATTCAATGGAGTAATGAAATTCCAGTTGTACGATTACGAAATGTTTGAAAATAATATTAAAGGTAAAGGGCAAACTGTTTCCTCTATACGAGAGATTGTTAAGTCCACCTATTCCCCAAAGGGACTTCATCACATAATCATAATTGCATACGATGATGTAATGGAACTTTTATGTACGGAATTTCATAATGAATTGATTACCGATAACAAACAGCAAACCGACTGAATAAGCGGAACGCTGCCAAACCATTAGCAACCTAAAAAAGAAAAAAGAAACATGAAAAAAGACGCATCCAAATTGATGTCAGAAGAAAAGTTCTGGACAATCATCGAAAATTCTAATCGCGGACGAAAACTCAAAGAGTGCCTTACCCCTCTTTCCGAAGAAGAATTGTTTGGGTTTAGATATTGGTGGGCTTATTTTTGCAATCTATCCTATAAGCAAGACCTGTGGGCTGTGGCCTATGTCGTGCTTGGGGGATGTAGCGATGACGGATTCGATTATTTTCGATTTTGGCTTATCGCACAAGGACGGGAGGTGTTTTACAACGCATTGGAAAATGCGGATACCTTGTGTGAGGTATTCTCGGAACTTGAAGATCCGGAAGGAGAAGATTATCCGGAACAAGAGGACTTGGCTTATGCCGTTAAAACAGTCCTTCAAGAACGAACTGGGAATGAAGATTACCTTTACATCGTAGAAGACAATTATTCATTGCCCCAGAACATTCAAGAAATAGAATTTGAATGGGAAGAGGACGATGAAGAATCTATACGCAAGATTTGTCCACGAACTTTTGATAAATGGTGGGAAAATGATGTATTCTAAACCGGGTTGCTAACAAGCGGATTAATCTCCCGAAAGGTCGATTATCCGCCGGACATTAATAAGCATAAAATATGAGATACTTAAAAAGTATAGGAATATTTACTTCCATCTTAAGTTTATTGAGTTGCGGACATGGGAATAAACGAGTAACTCAAAACGATGGTATAAACTCTAATATTCCGGTTGCTGCCCGGGTTACGATAGATAAACTGCCGGATGTATTGAGAAACGTACAGGCAGGAAATAGTGATTATGATTTTATAGGTATTTGTTCCAATGGTGTGGACTGCATCTACTTTGTGCTGGAGGACGGAAAGTTTCACATAGATTTTGAAGCTATGGGTAAAGAGCAACTTCCATACATAGATACCTTGAAACAGTTTGCAAAGGAACAAAATTATCCTATTGTAGAAACAACCTATAACAATACTCCAGTCGATTACGAACATCTGAAATATGCACCTGTTATCAGCCTGAAAGTTCATGCTGACATAGATAGTGTCGTAAAGGTCGGAAGCCAGATTGAGCAGACCATTTTCAAGAATAGCGACCAAACCATTTACGATATAGTGCCTTGATTTTGCTAATAAAGACATTAAAATTTAGATAACAAACAGCACTGCCTGAATATGATGGAACGTCGCCATACATTATAAATTCGTAAAATAAAAATATGATCGA
>CAQBGY010000567.1 GCA_948759685.1 uncultured Eubacterium sp. | reverse complement strand
GGAGGTGGCGTGTAAATGGATGAGAAACTGAGGAATATGACTTCTTTATATATAACAAAATGGCCTCCCGCAGACCCAACCCATGTATCGCTCACAACACTGCCATGCTGCCGGAAAAGCAATAGCATTTGATTCCCTTTTGTTATATATAGAGAAGTCATATTCCTCAGTTTCTCATCCATTTACACGCCACCTCCCTTTTCCTTCGTTTTTTATTCTACTCATACATTTTCTCAATACTATAACTGCATAGTTTTTATACAATATACTTTTTCCATGAATCCTCTGCGCTTCTACATAATTTATCTCGTACTTGTGGTACGGTTCTCTATAACATACCTAAGTGCGTAAACTCCTGAGAAAACAGTACAAATATCATCCCTGTTCTGCTTTCTACAACTGTATATCCTTTCACTTATGGTACGGTGCTCCATAACACCCCTAAGTGCAAAAAATCTCATAGTACTATAACAGGCAGAACGCGGAAATGCTCTGCCTGTTATACTTAGGAACTGTAGAAAAATAACTGACGCATCTTGACTTGTCTATTTCTCCGATTATGCATATCAAAAAGCCTCGCCGTAGCCCGCTACGCCTACGTTTTTTGCTATACATCCTCGAAGAAATATCCTGCGCAAGTTGCATCAGTTATTTTCCTACAGTTCCTTGCAAATACATTTTGGCTGTTTCTTCTGCCAAATGAAACTTTTCCTGAATTTTATTCAGAATAATGCTGTCTGCAATTTGTAAATCCTTTAATGCTGATACCATAGCTATTATTCCTTCCTGTCTTCCCTTTTCAATTCCTTTCTCTTCCACACCCTTACTTAAATTACACATGAGCGACACCTCACTTTCCAATGTCTGAGTCATTTTGATATGAAAATCTTTTTCCAATATCTGGCACTTGTCCTGTGAACCTGTTTCCGTGGACAGAAGCACATTCAACAGTTTCAATAAATTCGTACCCGAATCTTCCTCTTTCCCAAGACAAATCATAACAGCCGCCATCAAATCATAATCTGCTTTTCGTTCCTTTACACTGCCCGCCAAATTTTCTTCCGCAATGTAATAACGGGTAATGCTGTTTTCACGGCTCTTTGGCGGATTCATACAAATCCATATGCTGTATACTTTTTTGATATTCTCATAGTGGGAATTTGTAAACTCTGTTCCATATTGGGCGGAAATCATCCGGCTACAGTAATAGATTCCCCTCTTTATCAGCGGATACCCCGGATAAAAATCATTCTGAGCTTCAATATTGATAATTAAGCGAATTAATTCGGCGGATACAGGAGCGATTGCAAGAAATCGAATATCATAGAAAATCGTCCCTTCCGTCAGAGAAGTATCTTCATTTCCAGCTCCCTGTATCACAGAAACACGGTTGGATTCATCTGGGGCCACTGCTACTTCACCTACCTGCGGTGTACCTTCAATATATTTTTCCGCAATTTCATCCACATCACAATCACGGTATTCTTCAAGACAGTTCTTCATAATCCATGCCAGAATAATCTTTTCCGAAAGCAACCGCTTACATGCCGCGTCATAGCTGGCTTTCTCATCAGCCACACGGATATTTTTCGCTATGGTAGTATCTGTATTCATGGCCTCACCCCCTGCTTTTACTGATATTTTATCATATTTCAAACGAACAGACCACTATATTTTTCAGTCTACTTACCGCCTAGGGGCTAATATTTTGTTTCTCGGCAACATCTTCCTAGGTTTCCCCGCTTTCACATTATCAAACATTTTTTTCGCCAATAAAGTAACATTCTTTTATACAAACGCTTGCATATGCTCCAGTCGCCCGGTCGTAGTGTCTTATTTTTTATTCTTCCATGTTTCTGTACTCCAGCAAAGACCATTCGCTTCGATTTCTGGCTAATATATTCAGATTCTCCTTCAAAGCTTTGTTCTCCTTCCATTTCTAGTACAAATATTCCCCCTCATTTATTTCATAGATCTCTGTTCCTTCTCGCCCTCACTTGTGATATGGTTCATTATTTATGATGCGAAAACACCTATAAATCTGTTCCAGCAAAATCACCCGCATTAACTGGTGCGGAAATGTCAGCTCCGAAAAACTAAGCGTTTCATCGGCACGCTGTACCACACTGTCGTGCAGCCCCAGCGAACCTCCAATTACAAACACGAGATTGCTTTTCCCACTCAGCCCCAACTGTTCTATATGTGTTGCCAGATTGACAGAATCGCGCTTTTTTCCGTCAATTGTCAGTGCGATACAATAAGCATTGTCCCGCACCGCCTTTAGAATGCGCGCTGCTTCCCTCTGCCGAATCTGTGCCTCCTCTGTCTCCGATGCCTTGTCTGGTGTCTTTTCGTCTGCCACTTCCACAATCTCCAGCCTACAGTATTTTGAAAGCCTTTTTTGATATTCGGCAATCGCGTCCCGGAAATATTTTTCTTTGATTTTCCCAACTGTAACGAGTGTTATATTCATTGTATTCTACTCTCTACTCCTCCAATTTTCTGTTAATCTCCTCAATCCAACCACTGTCATCATTCTCAAATAGCTTTATGAACTTCACAAAATTACTACTTCCAGCCACCCAGTCAAAAGTTTCCAATCTACTCACCCGCTTGCACATATCTGCATAGTTTTCCACAGTAACATATTTCATGACTTCTTTGATCTGATCTATCCTTCCCTTATAATTTTCTACTCCAGTATATTTGTATATCAATGGAGCATTGATTGGTTTTGCTGGTGATTTTAAATTTTCATCCGTCCAATGCTTCACGATGATTTGCATGGTACACGGATTGCCAAACAAAACTACTTCATCCGCAGCATTTGCAACACCATGAAACGCATTAATTTTTCGCTTAATATCTTCGTACTGTTCATAAGGTTTCTTATCTGTGTCACAAAATACAAGTATGATTTCATATGAGTCATTTTGAAAAAGATCCTGATATCTCGCTGGTATATTACCATTTCCACCGGCATTAACCAACAATATATCGTATTGCTTACACCACACCTTCAATTCTTTGAGGCGGTTAAGATACTCATATTCTTCATTGCCCTCACAGACAATACAGATTTTATGATTATCAGAAAATTTAGGAAGCTTATTTATCATTGACATCATCCCCCTTTACATCGCCTTTAATACGAAGCAAGGAGTTGATCAATTCTGGGTCAGGTAACGCTCCAAGGACACCTTTTTTGTACTTCTCCACAACATCTGTAGTGTCTCTCACACCCTGTTGTGCAGTAAAATCTGCCAGTGAATATAAATATACACTATCTTCATCTTTATGAATAAACCAAATCTGCTCCTTCCGAAACATTCTCCTGCAATCCATCAGATTAATATCATGTACAG
>CAQBGY010000566.1 GCA_948759685.1 uncultured Eubacterium sp. | reverse complement strand
TCCCTGTAATAATACGGGGATTTTTCAGTTTGTCAAATTTCGCTTAACTGTAAAAGCATGAAAAAAGCAAGGTTTCGGCAAGGTTTTGGCAAGGTTAGCGTGATAGAATAGCAAATATGAAAAACTTTTATTTCATAAAAGGGAGGATTGCAATGAGTAAATATGTAATCGAAACGAAAAATCTTACAAAACAATATGGAACACAGAAAAGCGTTGCAGATTTGAATATCCATGTAAGGCAAGGACGCATCTATGGTCTGCTTGGCAGGAATGGAGCCGGAAAGACAACGACAATGAAAATGTTGCTTGGGTTGACACAGCCCACTTCCGGGGAAGTTACAATTTGGGGAAAGCCCCTGCGGACAAATGAGAAAAAGCTGTTGCCCCGGATTGGATGTCTGATTGAATCCCCCGGACTTTACCCAAATCTGACCGCCACAGAAAACTTGCGAATTTTTGCTACCCTACGGGGAGTGCCGAACCGCAATGCAATTAAAAATGCACTTGATTTAGTGGGGCTTCCCTATAAAGACAAAAAGCTGTTTTCCCAATATTCGCTTGGAATGAAGCAGCGACTGGCGATTGCCCTTGCCATTATGCACGACCCGGAGCTTTTGGTTTTGGACGAACCGATTAACGGTCTTGACCCGATTGGAATTGCAGAAGTGCGCTCTTTTATCCGTGACCTCTGTACTGAAAGGGGGAAAACGATATTGATTTCCAGCCATATTCTTTCCGAGATTGCACTTTTGGCTGATGATATTGGAATTATCGACCACGGCGCATTATTGGAGGAAGAAAGCCTTGCAGAACTGGAAGCAAAGAGCAGCAGACATATCCGTTTTACCGTTTCCAGTACAACACAGGCGGCAAGGATTTTAGAACGCAATTTCCATGAAAAGCAGTTTACCGTACAGGACGACTACAAGATGCGTCTGCATAATTTAGATATTCCTGTCGGGGAAATTGTAACCGCCTTTGTCGAAAACGGGCTTACCGTATCGGAAGCCTATGTCTGCGAAGAAAGCCTTGAAGATTATTTCAAGCGTGTAACAGGGGGTGAGGGGATTGCTTGACCTTGTAAAATGTGAATTTTGGAAGATAAAGCGGAAAGGTTTGTTTAAAATTGCTCTCTTTACGGCTGTTTTATTCCCTGTTTTTAATATCATGCTTTTATCAGAGGGAAGTTTAGCAGACGTTATGAGCAGTGTGCGTGAGGAAAGCGGTTTTCTGCTTCTGATCCCGATATTAGTAATTATAGCTGCTAACCTGTTTTTTGAAGAACACGATAACGACACCTTAAAAAATCTTCTTTGCGTTCCAATTTCAAAAAGTCACTTAGTCATAGCAAAGGTTACTGTACTTTTTCTGTTTTCAGTTGCTTATGAACTGTTAGGATTTTGTGTTGGTATCTTAATTGCCTTTGCACAGGGTATTCCTTTAAACGGGTGGGCTTTACAGTTATTCCTTACGTTTTGTACTGGTATTTTGCTTTGGGCGGCAGCTCTGCCATGTACTATCCTTGTGGTCTGGTGCAATAAGTCCTATATTATTTCTGTCATAATCGCTTTCTTCTATACACTGCTTGGATTTGCATTGCACCTAAGTGATGCCATTATGATGAAACCATTGGGGCTGAATATCAGCACATTTATTCCTGTACCTATGGTCTTTCGGTGGCTGTATCAGTTTAAGGTGCCGGAAGGGGAGATTATGACAGACTTTTACAACCGTCTAAGCCCGTACTTTGTATCAACACCTGTCATATTTGCGGTACTGATTGCGGAAGCGATTGTATGTATTATATTGGTTACACGGGTTTATCAAAAACAGGAAGCATAACAGGAGGTTTTATATGTTATCTATTGTCTTAACAGAATTACAAAAGATAAAGCGGTATCATATTCTGTTGATCGGCATTATAGGAATGGCTCTCTCGCCTATTCTTGGGCTTATCACACAGAATGTTGCGATTGAAGAAGCAAAAAATCCGAATTTTGACCTTAGCGCATTAGTAGACAGCACAATTTGGAACAATGCAACCGTATTTATGCCTATTATTTTTACTCTGATTGGTGGTTATCTGATAAACAGGGAGTATACGGACGGCACATTGAAAAATGTCTTAGTTGTTCCTGTTTCATTCCCTAAATTATTAACAGGGAAATTGACTGCTATGGGCATTTTATCCCTTATATTGGGAATGTATAGTTTCATAATCACAATTATTGTCGGCATTTTTGCGGGGCTTCCCGGTTTGGATATTTTTAC
The DNA here is from genome assembly GCA_948759685.1 of uncultured Eubacterium sp. The sequence goes on along the minus strand of CAQBGY010000566.1, from coordinate 1,096 downwards.
TCTGACAAAAGGTACGTTTTATATGTTGGGGATTTCCATTTGCATTTATATTGCTGTTCTTCCAATTATCGCCTTTTGTGGAAGAACACCGGGATTTTTTATGGGCGGTTCGGTGATTGCCTTTGTATTGGGCTATTGCAGTATGTTTTTTAAAAGTGGTCTGCTTAGAAATATTTATCCTTTTTTAGCTTCTTTTACGGTGATTGGTTTTGACACCACATTATATATCAGCGCAAAAAGTAAGGCAAGTGTTCCACTGGGGCTTGCGTCGCTTGGCGCAATGCTGTTGATTTCAGCCTTTATTATCGCAATCTCTAAAACACCAGGCGAAGCTAAAACAAAGCAGAAGAAAAATAACATTTCCCTGCGTCCTGCGCAGAGAGAACGTATAAAGACAAACAGATATTGATTGAAGAAAGCGAGGAGTTTTTAGATGAAAGAAAAAATTTTAAGTATGATTGCACTTATTACCGTCTTTGTACCATTGACAGCAGCCTTTGTATGGAAGTCGGATTCCCCTGCCGCAACAGCTATCATCATAGGATATTGTATTTTCGCCGCAGTTAGCTTTGCATACGCCCTCTTCCTTTTTGTAAAAATGAAACTTAGGGATAATAACACCAAAATTGCGCTTGGTGTTAATGCGGTTTATGTTGTAGGGATTTTGGTTACGGTAATTATTCCTCATCTGTTAAACAGATAAATTATGGAAAGGTTGATGATATGTGTCATAAAAAAATATTTTCTCTTGTGCTTGTGTGTACTTTAGCAATAGGCTTATCCCTCACAGGCTGTTCAAAAGATGAAATTCTGGATCAGTACAATAATGTTGTTCAATTAGCCGGAAATGCAACGCTGACAGGGGATTTATCTCTTAAAGGGAAACGGACGTATGGTGATGACCATTATACTGGAACTTATGTAGCAGACTATAAGGACTTTTCCAAAACGGAATATCTCTTTGGTGGAACTTCTATCGAGCGTGAAAATGGCAAAGATATTTCTGTTTCCTGCGACTTGGAGATTACCGAGGGAACAGCGCAGGTGTTTTGGATTTCTGGCAGTGATGATCCGGTAATCTTGCTTGAAGCAACTG
>CAQBGY010000565.1 GCA_948759685.1 uncultured Eubacterium sp. | reverse complement strand
TTCAAGGAAATGATAAAATTCCGGGATGAAATGGCTGAGAAGCTGGGTATAGAAATGATTGTTTATACCAATATGGAAGGTGTGAAGCAGGGGATTAATCCTTTTGATCATGGAGCAGCGTACACAGATATTATGAAAACGCAGGCCCTGAAGCAGGCGTTGAATCAATATGGTTTCACGGCTGCTTTTGGCGGGGCAAGACGTGACGAAGAGAAGTCCAGAGCAAAAGAGAGAGTTTTTTCTTTTAGAAATGCACAACATGCCTGGATTCCCAAGAGTCAAAGACCCGAGATGTGGAAGTTATATAATACAAGGATTAATAAGGGAGAATCTATACGGGTTTTTCCGCTTTCCAACTGGACGGAAAAGGATATCTGGCAATACATATTGCAGGAAAACATAGAAATTGTACCTCTTTATTATGCCAAGGAACGGCCGGTTGTATATCGGGACGGGAATCTCATTATGGTGGATGATGACCGTATGAAGCTGCAGCCGGGAGAAGAGATTGAGATGAAAAAGGTTCGTTTTCGGACATTGGGATGCTATCCACTTACCGGAGCCTGTGAATCTGAGGCGGATACTTTGGAGGCAATTATTGAGGAGACCTTGCAGGCAGTAGTTTCTGAGAGGACGAGCCGAGTGATAGATCATGAGGCAGCCGGCAGCATGGAGAGACGTAAACGGGAGGGATATTTCTAGGATGAAAAGTTTGCTGAAATTTATAACCTGTGGCAGTGTGGATGATGGTAAATCCACTCTGATCGGGCATATGCTCTATGATGCAAAACTCATATTCACAGATCAGGTTCAGGCCCTTGAATTGGAGAGCAGAGTGGGAAACAGGGATGGCAAGATAGATTATTCACTTTTACTGGATGGTCTGATGGCAGAGAGGGAGCAGGGAATAACCATCGATGTGGCGTATCGCTATTTTACGACAGATAAGAGGAGTTTTATCGTTGCGGATACGCCTGGGCATGAGGAGTATACCAGAAATATGGCTGTAGGTGCTTCATTTGCTGACCTCGCTGTTATATTGCTTGATGCAACACAGGGTATGCTGATTCAGACAAAGCGACATATACGGATCTGTTCTCTTATGGGCATCAGACATTTTGTTTTTGCAATTAATAAGATGGATCTTGTCCATTATGATAAATCCTGTTTCGAAAAAATAGAGAGAAGTATCAGGCAGTTTATCAGTGAATTCGAGACAGACAGCCTGCGTTTCATTCCTGTTTCGGCGACAGAGTGAGATAACGTTAATCGAAAGTCACAGACTATGTTTTGGTACCGGGGAGAAACACTTCTGGACTATCTGGAAAGTATAGAAGTAGATAATTTGACCGGAGAGGAAGAGCTTCTGATGCCTGTGCAGAGAGTGTGTCGCCCCAATCACACCTTCAGAGGATTCCAGGGGCAAATAGAAGCGGGGGAAATCAATACAGGAGATGAGGTCTGTATATTGCCCAGCAAAGAACAGGCCAAGGTTTCGGATATCTATGTGGCTGATAAAAAACAGGATACTGCGCAGATGGGGCAGTCTGTTACTTTGCAACTTGACAGAGAGGTAGATATTTCAAGAGGATGTGTTATTACAAACTCCAATCAGGTACAGATATCGGATATGTTTACTTCACAGATTTTATGGATGGATGATACCACATTAGTTCCTGGACGGAACTGTTGGATTAAAATAGGAACGAAGCAGCTTCCGGCTTCTGTCATGGATATTAAATACAAGATTGATGTGAATTCCGGAGAACATATGCCGGGTAATCAGGCATTTAAAAATGAACTGGTCGTATGTGATGTAGCTTTATCGGAAAAGTGTGCTCTGATGGAGTTTGGTCAAAATAGGTCTTTAGGTTCTTTCATACTTATAGACAGAGTTAGCAATATGACCTCTGCATGTGGCGTAATCATGCATACATTAAGGCGATCGGATAATCTTGTGTGGCATGAGACCACTGTTACTAAGCAGATGCGCTGTGCGCTAAAGAATCAGAATTCTAAAACCATTTGGTTTACGGGGCTGTCCGGTTCTGGTAAATCGACATTGGCAAATGCATTGGAGAACAAACTGGCGTTGATGGGCAGACATACGATGCTGCTCGACGGTGACAATGTCAGAATGGGATTAAATAATAATCTTGGATTTAATGAGCATGACCGTGTTGAGAATATCAGGCGAATTGCCGAGGTGGCAAAGCTGATGAACGATGCAGGATTGATTGTGATTACAGCGTTTATCTCACCGTATGAAACGGACAGGGAAAATGCAAGAAGGATCATAGGAGAGGATTTTCTGGAAGTGTATGTGAGTACGTCCATAGAAGAATGTGAGAAAAGGGATGTTAAGGGATTATATAAGAAGGCAAGAAATGGAGAAATTCCTAATTTTACAGGTGTGACGAGTCCCTATGAGGTGCCACAAAGTTCGGAATTAGAGATTGATACTACGAAAATTTCTGTAGAGGAAGCTGTTGATATGGTGATTAAGCAATTAAAGATTTGAGGACAGCGGATGGCAGGAGAATGTATCGCTGAGGGAAAAGCATGAGAAAAGCGCAGAAACGGGAAATACTGGATTGTATAAACAGCCTGCATCAGGAAATAAGGGAGGCTTCAGAGCGAGAAACCATCGAAAAACGTTCTGTCCTAGGAACCTCCCCTGCCTTGCCAGCAAGAATTACATTATTCAAATATATCTGTTAAACGTTTGGGTATATGCATTACTGCGTTCTCGTAATCTTGTATAAAATCTATTTCGGACCAGAAAATGCCATTTGCAGGAATAGATTTAATTAGGAAATTTTCTTCATCTATCAGCCTCTGTATAGCACTTTCAAAATAATCGGTAAAGGCCTTTTCCTTCATAAGTTGTATTGTTTTTTCTTTCAGAGAAGGAAGTACTTCCTTCTTGAAAGCAGCTATACCGATGAATTCCCCTTCGGCCTGATCTAAGGGCATTTGTTTAGTGATCTGTACGATCTTTCCATTATGGCTTCGAACTTTCATGGCTTCATTATCACACTTTTTGTAATCTATTGGAAGCACAATATCAGCCTCTGGACGAACCAGCTTTTCAAATATAATTGGCTCACATAAGGTATCTGCGTGTAAGTATATAAAGTCTTCATGTAATTCAGTCATTCCCATATAGAAGGAGCCTAGAACATTGACCATTTCATAAAATGGATTGTATATTAAACGGATATTATTCATATTCGCAGTAAATGCCTCGAATGATTCGCTCTGGTATCCGGTTACGATAATGATATCATTTATTTGGTATTTTTGTAGAAGACGAAGATTATATTCGATTAATTTTTTTCCTTTGATTTCCAAAAAGGACCGGCTTCTCGG
>CAQBGY010000564.1 GCA_948759685.1 uncultured Eubacterium sp. | reverse complement strand
TTTGGCTAAGAGATGTTTCTATGGCGTTGATGTAAGGGATGAAAATATATCGAGAACCAGGCTGAATATGTTTTTAGTTGGTGACGGTCACACACATATGTACTCAGACAATTCACTTAAGCCATCAAAGTCACAAGGGAAGTCAGTCCTTGGTAAGACATATCAATACGTTATCACAAATCCACCATATGGAAGTGGCACAATTAAGGCTAAAACGAATTCTATCTCTACAAATAGAACAGAGATTGCGTTCATTTGCAAGGTGGTTGACTTGCTAAATGTTGGCGGGAGAGCTTGTATTATAACTCCAGATGGTGTTCTGGAAAATCCATCATATAAAAAATTCCGCAAGGAACTACTCGAACAGTGTGAAATATATGCAATCATTTCCTTGCCTAAATTTGCTTTTGCTCCATATACAAAAGAAAAGACATATGCTCTTTTCATAAAAAAGCGCAGCGCAAAAGTGACCAAAATTCAGAATACCCCTATATGGATGTATATTATTGACAATGATGGTTTAGCAAACTCTGATAAACGCTTTCCTACAAAGCTGCGTAACAACCGCAATGGATGGATGCATGATGAAATATCTGGATGGGTTAGTACTGATGGTGTAGAAATGCCTGGGATTTTAGAAAAACGTTGGCTTACCTTTGACGATAGCAAAGCTCATACGTGTTGGGTTGACGAAAAAGGGATTTCTCAATGTGCAAGAAAAGGTGGGTTTATTGTCATACAAGATATTTTGGATGATAATTATATTACGCTTCTTCCAGAATATTATTTGCGCCCGTATTCACCGCACTATATAGACGAAAAGGACTTTCAGCAAGAATTAGACGCAATAGATGCTGAGGTCAGGAGGCTTTTGGATGAAATTTCTTGATGTTTTTAATAAGATTCAAAAAGGAGACTATGCTTTAACTGATGAAGCCATTTATCACTCCCTACAGAACGGAGATGAGTTGATCCCTTTATACGGTGGTAACAAAAGTCACAATAAAACTGACAGAAAAATATCTATTACTGCAAAGACAAAAAAGGGTGTACCTATTACTGTTTTTTCGGGAGAGGGCGTCATTATCAGTTTAGACGGAAGTGCAGGAAGTATGACCTACAAATGTGATGAACAATTTTCACTCAATCATCATGCCGGGTTTATTACTTTGCGGAGCAATGTGGTAAATAAAGTGTGTCTCGAATTTTTTGCTTTATATATGCAAAGCTTTTATAAAAACCTGAGTATCAGCGATGGTTCTAAGACCTTATCTTTAGAAAAAATTTACTCCGCAGAATTTAACCTACCCGACTTTTCCACACAACAGAGCATATTGAAGAAATTAAAGAAAACTAAATATTTACTTGATGTATTGCAAAGAGTAGAGGAAAATTATTTGTCAATTTTTGAAAAAGAAATCTATTTTGAATATACAGACTACCAAGCAAAAAACATACCCCTTTCCTCGTGCATAGGCTATTTAAGTGGGAACTCTGGATTAACTGAGGAATTTATATATCAGATGCAGCAGAGTAAAAATGAACGCTATTCGGTTTTATCAAGCGCAACTGAGGAAAGAACAATGATGGGTACTCTTCCCCTTTGCAATATTAATAACAAATTGCTAAAAGTATTTGAGGAGCAAGAGGGGCTTTTGGTAACACGAAATGGGAAAGCTGGCCAAACAAGATTTCTTCCGGCCGGAAAATACACAATCAATGATCATGCGTATATTCTTTATAAGAAAAAAGATTCACCTTATTTAATTGATTTGAGATGGTTAGCTCTCCAATATCGCCCTCAGTTTTTGCAGTATTCCTCAAGTGCCGATAATGGGACATGGAATATGACAGGTTTTTTCAAATATACGAAAATTGATATTCCATCCATCAGAGAACAGCAAGCCGTTGCCGCAAGATATTTTCCAATTGAAAAACGCATTGAGGAAATTCAGAGGATTATGGAAGATTATGATGCACTTCTTGCAAAAGAAATAGCTTTTGCATAAAGACTTCTTTCAACATTGATTATTGAGTTGACCTTTATTTGAAAACGTAGTACAATAGCACTACAAGGAGGTGGCCTTATGTCTATGGACGCTACATTGCAGGTTCGTATGGATGGTCAAATCAAAAATAACGTCGAAGAACTTTACCGCAATCTTGGCACATCTTTTGCTGAAGCTGTCCGCATTTTCGCACAGCAGAGTCTTTTGGCGGGTGGGATGCCCTTCCGTCCCACCCTCAAATCTTGGGAGGAACTTACTGAAGCAGAAATTGATCGTAAGCTCGCAGCCAGTGAGGAAGATATTTTAACTGGTCACATACTGTCTCAAACTGAAGCAGACGAACGGTTGAAGGCAAAATTCCACCATGGATAGAAAGTATCGGATTATTTATACCGAATCTGCTATCTGGGATATGGAAGAAAAAGTGGATTATATTTCCCTCAATCTTCATGATCCGGGTTTGGCAGAAACATGGTATTTGCGGCTTAGGGCAGAAATCTTGAAAGATTTAACTCAATTTCCCTATAAATATCCCCTCTATCATATCCAGAAATGGAGTGCTAAGGGGATTCGGCAATTTACGTTTCGCAATGATGTAACACTCTATTCTGTCAACGAAAAGGAACAAATAGTTTACATTTGGGCGGTATGTACTAAGGGACGCGATTTGACGGCCCATCTGGAGGAATACACATAAAAATGCGGCGGCAGGAAACTTCTGCCGCCGTTGCTGTTCAGCTATAAATCAATTCGTGGCAGATTCTTTCTTCTGTCCTGCTCTTAACATTGTTCATCCGTCTGACCCATTCCATTTGATTTTCCGCTTTAAGCTGTTCATTGATACCCTCTTGCTCAGCTATCTGCTCCACAAGCTGAAAAAACATATTTTTCGCTTGGGCGTCGATTTCGGACAGGTGATTGTTCAACTTGCCAGACAGCAGCAACGCCGTATAAAGGGCCTGACGGTGTTCTTTCAGATACCGTTTCCGCCGCTGTCCCCATATGCCGATGGCGGGGAGTTCAGGTACAGACAAGACTGGGAGAAAGTAATCGCCCTCTTGATTATAGGTTCCGCCCATCCGCTCAAACAATGACTTTTCCACGATATAGTCCTCCGATATGTTAAAATTCCCTACAATTCAATCACATTCGGCTGACTACAAAAAATGAGGGAGAGGTAACTTCCTTACGTTACCTCTCCCTCCGCCGGGGGCCTGCTTTTATTTTTTCTTTTTCTTGAAGAAGTCCTTCACCGGCGTGGGGGCGTGGGAGTCCCCCTCCCCCATGGCCTCGGCGTAGGCCAGCAGGGCGTCCTTCTGCTGCCCGGTGAGGTTGGTGGGCACCTGCACCTGGATGGTGACAATCA
>CAQBGY010000563.1 GCA_948759685.1 uncultured Eubacterium sp. | reverse complement strand
AGACGTGTGCTCTTCCGATCTTTCTCAGTACCTCCAGGAGTAAAATCCGGATTTTTAATTCTTGACTTCAACGTTTCAAAGTAGTTCATTTTAGAATCCATAAGGGTAAGATTAGCACTGAATACCACACCTTTCATGAAATTCCTCATTTTGCGGAACTGCAGTTGCAAATCAAATTCCAATCCTTTCAACGTTGCATTATATGGACTATTTAAAGGATAGGTAATGCTACCACCTGACAAACTCATAGGTAAGTCAAAATTAGCAGGATCCGTCACTGTACCATTCAACATATAGGCAGAGCGAGTATAAGTAAAGTTTTTAATATCTTTATAAAATCCACTAATAGTAAACAGTCCATAATCCGGTTGATAGAATGTCAATATAACATCATAATTTCGAGATAAAGCAGGCTTTAAATTAGTACGGCTCCATGTTACTTCATTCACATTCGGTTTTATGATTGTTCGTGGAGCAAGCAGATTATAATCAGGTCTTGACAGTGTTTCAGTGTATGCCAGCCTGATGTCCATCCAATTTGTTGGCTTTACACGCAAATGGATTTGTGGTAGCCAATATCCATATTTGTCGGAATCATTACTCTTTTCATATTCAAACTCATGTTCTTTTTCTTCATTGTCAGGAACATTAGAGCCACTGTATGCATTGTACTTCAGGTGAGAAAAATCATAGCGTACACCTGGTATAAATGTAACATACTTGCCAAAATTTATTTCACCCATAATATATCCTGCCCAAAGATTCTCATTCCCATCATAGTCTTTTAGGATTTTTGTAGTAAGGATCTTACCATATATATCTTGGTTTATATTATAAAAGTTTCTCATGGCATTATGATCCAGTGCAAAATTAATGCATAAGTCCTTATACTTATTGTTTAAAAAATCATGAGGCTTATAATCAGCGTCTAAGAAATCAGTGATACCTATATAGGTATTTTTGAAAGATGATGGAGTTAAATCAGGCATATTCTCGAATACCGGATCAGCTCCTTCAGACAAATCCATACGTCTATATCTACGAGCAGTTTCAAGACTTCTCTCTTTTTGACGGAATTTTCCACCGATTTTAATGTATCCATTGACCTTTTCGCTGAAACTAAAAGGCTTCTTTAAATCTAGCCATGCACTGTATTCTGTTTCTTTGGCAAACTCTGTGTTAAAAATAGTTTCATACAGATAGTATTGTGTAAGATCATCTTCTTTAACGAATTTAGAATTAGCTATTAAATAAGGAGGTTGATAAGATAATGCATCGATATCGGCTGTAAAGGGGGCATTCAGCCGGAATTGCATTTGGTGATCGTATGGGGTTCTTGTGCGCGAGCTACTACGTCCCACTCCGAGATTCAAAGTTGCTCCCAAAACATTGAAATCGCCTTGCAACATATTGGTAATATTGGTATTATGTGAATTACGGTCTGTTTGTTGAAATCTCAATCGGGTTCCTTCTAAATCATAGCGTTTTTGACGAATATCACGATCTCTGTTCATCCTACTAAAGAGATTAGACATTTTGAGTTTAGACCCTTTTCCCAAGTCGAAATCCATATTCAGGTTTACATTAAAGCGTTGACGCTTTTCTAAATTTGATTCCAGACTAACCCCTGTAATCCATGGTTTCGTGTAATCAAACCCAGGAGTAGGCGTATTGCCATTTACTTTATAAGCTGCATTAAATGTATCATTGCTCCGGTCTGTCTGGTCAGCACTTGCGGTAAATATGACACCTAATCTTTCATTAAAAAATCGATTGCTCGCCATGATACCACCTTTATACCGCCCCATTCCATTAATTTGTGAATGGTAGCCTGTTTCTCCGGTTACATTTAGTTTGAAGTCTCTTGGGGCATCTTTCATTATTAGGTTTACTGTTCCTCCCAATCCGTCGGCATCCTTGTCGGCCGTACTGGCTTTCAATACTTCAGCCCCAGCAATCATGTCCGGTGAAATCATATTCAAGTCAGTACTCCGATCGGTGCTACTTGTTGATGGCGCATTCATACCGTTAATAGCTATCGAGTTATACTTAGGATCCAAACCACGTATGATGATTTTTTGACCTTCTCCTCCATCACGCTGGATCATTAAACCGGGAAGACGACCAATAGCATCAGCAACATTTACATCAGGAAGTTCATGCAACTTTTCTTCAGATACAGCATTCATAATACCAGTTGCATTTAACTGACTTTTAATTGCCGCTGTCTGCCCTTTGGCTTGAGCACTGATCACTACTTCCTTCAACATATGATTATCCGGATGCATAACGAGGTTCAGTGTCTTCACTTCATTAGATTTAAGATCTATATCAAAGTCTTGTGTCTGATATCCAATGAAAGAGAATTGGATTGTCTGCTTGCCTTTAGGTATAAATAAGGTATATTGCCCATTGGCATCTGTTATTGTTCCCTTATTCGACCCTTTTAGCATAACAGTTGCGCCAATTAAGAAGTCTTTAGTCTCATTATCTGTGACAACACCCGTAATTGTAGCATTTTGGGCCACTAGATTTCCTCCTACATATAGGAATAATAATAAGATAAGCAATCTTGTCTTCATAAGCATATAAAATTTAATGGTTATATCGCAAATTTAATGGTTAATTAATTGGGAGATGTTGAAAATAAAAGCAATATATATATATTACTGTCCTTTTATTGGCAAAAACGACTAAAAACTGGTCAGAAAATGTAGAATATCTGGTCAAGAGTATATCTTAAAGCTTTCAAAATACCTTTTGCATATCATTAGTGTCCACTAAAAAAATCGCAATAGTTCTTTGAAATATTTGAAAATTAGCTGGTTGTTAGAGAAAATAGAGTCAACGGACTTGAACTTGTATCTTTGCAGTCATAAAACTATAAACTTTTCTCACAGAAGCATACAATTCTTTTTTGTAACCAAATATCACGCAAAAATGGAAGATAAGAATCTTACGCTGGAGTAGGAAGCCCAGATTAAGGAGAAAGCGGTCGCGCTGAAGGCCGAGAAAAAATCCGCAAAGTCTATCCGATGGTTGTGTCCGGCGATAAGGACTGCGGCAAGAAGGAGTTCTACGTCGCTTACATGGGCGAACCGACCTTCCCGCAGTTCTCGAAGTTCATGGCGGTTTTGGAGAGGAGAAAAAATTGAGGAAGAGTGATGCTAGATTAAAATAATCGCTACCTTTGTCCTGTTCGACAAAGCGTACAGGTCATGAACCGAGTTATAATTTAAATGTAAGAGTTTGATCTTCAGTATATAAAATAAAAATAGTATTTTATTTCGGTATTGTCGGGTAATCTTTTATCTTTGTGTCACTTAATAAAGCTGAGAAATATGTTTTTTCTTCATCGTATATGGAATTGGTGCAG
>CAQBGY010000562.1 GCA_948759685.1 uncultured Eubacterium sp. | reverse complement strand
TGATATGTTCACAAACGGAACGATTACCCACTTTGAAAAGAAAAATGATTATAAAAGTCATATGTATGATGCTTATCTAGAGCAGGGTAGCAGTTCTAAGGATTCCAAAGAGGGGAGAACAAAGACATATGCATTATTCGTTTCAGTGCCTACAGATAAAGAAATCCCTTTTAATGAAGGAGATTTGATTATAGTTGGAAAATGTACGTACAAGTTCGATTCTTCCACAGAAAAGGCAGAATCAGACAGTTACAGGGAATTAAGAAACAACTATAAGGTGTTTTCAATAAAGTCTGTCGAACCTTGCCTGTATGGAAGTAAAATCATGTGGCATTACGAGTTAGGATGTGATTGATTTGGGAAAGACGGAAATTAGTCTGAGTGATATGGATTTTTTTAAGGCTATTGAAGAAAAGAAACAGATGCTTAGTCCCGGTGGAGAGGTCCAGAAGTTTGTTGACAGTGAAGTCTTAAAACTAATGGTCCCGTATACTCCAATGGACACAGGCAATCTGATTAAATCTGTTATAGCAAACACAGTCATAGGTAGTGGGAAAATAGAGTATAATGCCCCTTACGCAAAGTATCAGTACTATGGAGTTGTTTTTGGTCCGAATATTCCAATTTTTGAAAATGGAACGTTGATAGGATTTAGGTCGCCGCCTAAGAAAGAGCCTACTGGAAGACCATTACAGTATTCAACGGAAAAACACCCATTAGCAGGAAAACTGTGGTTTGAAAGAATGAAAGCAGACCATAAAGAGGACATCTTAAAAGGTGCAAAGGCAATAGCAGTGAAAGGAAAGCGGAAATGAACATAATAGAACTAATCAGACAGATACTGACAGATTATCCTAATATGGAAGAATTTACAAACAAAATACATATTGACTTTACTGATAATGAGCAGAAGTCTGATTTTGGACTGTCATCTACTGGAGATACAAAGGTAAAGGAAGATATTTTAGGAAATCAGACAAGGAAACACAGTTTTATGCTTCATGCAATCAATCAGGCTTTTAACGATTATGAAAGATTGTCTAACAGTACATTCTTGTTGGAATTGTCTCATTGGATGGAATTGCTTGATACAGATAAATATGAGGTAGAGGAAGTTATTGACGGATGCGTATATGAAGGAAAATTGCTGTCTTTAGAGTGTGCCAACGCTATGGCATTCCAAATCCCTACAGGAGATATAAAAGACGGTGTAATGTACCAGGTACAGATATATGCACAATACAGTTTAGAAAGAAAGGATTAAGATATGAAGTTAAAAAGAAGTTATTTATTGCATTTTATTGATGCAAGTTTTGGAGGAACAGGTTCACCGAGCTGGTTCTTGATAGGAAAGGATATTGAAGATATGTCCGTTGAGTTAAATCCGGACACAGAAACAGTCAAGAATATCCTTGATGAGACAAGTGTAAATGATAATGGTTATGAGCCGAGCATGAGCGCAGATCCATATTATGCAAATCCAGATGATGCAATTTATCCGAAGTTAAGAGATATTGCCATGAACAGGCTTACCGGAGAAGAATGTAAAACACAAGTTCTTGAGGTTCTTATGGAAGGTGACACAGAAGCAAATCATAAAGCGTGGGTTGAGGATGTTATTGTAAAACCACAGTCCTATGGTGGTGCGCAGGGTGGAATCAATATTCCTTTTGATGTTACTTTTAATGGCAACAGAAAAGAGGGAACAGCTACAGTTGCAAACAAGGTGCCTACTTTTAAGGAAGGGACTGCAACAGTGGCATCATCTAAATGAACAGATGATGATGTGAATGTATTAGAAGATGAAATAACAGAAAATGAATAAGAAATGTTACAGAGGGGTATTTTGCTCCTCTGTTGTTTTTAGAAAGGATAGTTTATGCAGAGTATTAGTTTTGAAGAGGGATATAAAGAGTTTAGTATTAATGGAGACGAAAAAAGGGTAATCAGGTTTAATCCGAATGATTTTGGAATCCTTACAAGAATGCAGTCCACATTGTCGGATTTTAATGAGTTAGAGAAAAAACTCAAAGAAAGCAATGAGGATGATTTTGTGGAAGCATTAAAAGATGCGGAGACAACGATTTACAAAAAGATGGATGAAATATTTAATGCAGATGTGCATGATATTATTTTCAACCACCAGTCTCCAGTTGCATTGGTTGGCGGTGAATTTTTGTTCATGCGTGTGATTAATGCAGTTATTCCGATTATGGAAAAGGAAATCAATGAGGAGCAGAAAAAAGCCGAAAAGAGAATGGCTAAATATACGGAGAAATATGCAAAATGATAGGACAATTACCAAGAACAGTGAATGTTGGTGGAAAAGATGAACCTGTCCGTACCGATTACAGGGATATATTAACTATATTTTCAGCATTTAATGATGAGGAGTTATCTAAAGAGGAAAAAGTGCTGGTATGCCTTAGGATATTTTATGAAAATATAGAAGATATGGATATGTCTTTGTACGAGGAGGCTTATAATAAGGCAATAATCTTTATGGACCAAGGTAGAGAAAGCAAGAGTAATCCAGAACCTAAACTAATGGATTGGGAGCAGGACGAAAATCTGATTTTTCCGGCAGTTAATAAGGTTGCAGGTATAGAAGTGAGGGCTTGTGAGTATATGCACTGGTGGACATTTATTGGTTATTATATGGGAATAGGTGAAAGCGTTTTTTCAGAAGTAATAAATATCAGGTCGAAGAATCAAAAGCATAAGAAATTGGAGAAAAACGAGAAAGAGTTTTATTCAAAAAACAAGGATTTAGTCGATTTGAAAGTTCGTTATAGTAAAGAAGAAATAGAAGAAAGGGAAAAATTAAAGGAACTGCTTGGAATATAGCAGTTTTTTTAATGGAGAAGAAATATGGCGGATGGCAATTTAGTGTTTGACACAAAAATAGATGATACCGATTTTGTAAAAGGCATTAAGTCTATGGGTTCGTCAGTTGATGGTCTGAAAGATGTTTTAAAAACATTGAGCAGTTATATGGAAAAACTCTTTAAGGTTGAAACCTCTAATTCTACTGCGCAGTCGGTCGAAAATACATCAAGTAAAATGATGTCTTTAAACGAACAATTGCGTAAGGCAGAGATTGAACTGGAGAACGCAAAGAAGAAGTTGCAGGATTTTACCAGTCAGCAGATACCTACGGAAGAGTATGTCGCAGCAGAGAGAGAGGTTGGTAAGCTAGAGCAGAAACTGCTGGGCTTATTAGACAAAAAAGAACGCTTTGAAGAAACCGGTGGAAATACAAACAGCAGAACATATCAGCAGATGCAGTATGACATTGACACGGTTGAGAAAAAACTGGAAGCGGCAGAGGCTGAAATGTGCCGGCTTACAGAAGCAGGATATGTAGGTGAAGATGTG
>CAQBGY010000561.1 GCA_948759685.1 uncultured Eubacterium sp. | reverse complement strand
CAAAAATAATTCTCCTCACATTGAGCCACCGTTAGCTCACTTGCAAAACTAAGATTGTGTGTATGTTTCTAAATATACAATAGCAAAGATTCAATGGATTCTCGTGAAAAACATTCGAAATTAGGTTAAAGTGAATACATTATATATGGTTATAAATATTTCTGCATTATTCTTTCTCCTATAGCCATAGTTTCACGCTTATTTTTTCCCGTTGTTTGAATTACCATTCCATATCCCGCATCTGACCCTACCAATCTTATATGCATTTTACCATCATCAAAACATTTTTCTATAAACTCTTTTCCATTCGGATTAAATTCTAGAGAGTTGATAGCAGATATGACAAAATCACAATTACGTAATCGATTCCATAATGATATCAACTTATCACTACCGTGGTCATCTCTAAATTTGCACGATTTGTTTTGAGGTAGTATATTACATTTTTCAAGTACTAAAGGCGTTCGCTGTTCTATAAATAAATTGATGGCATCAGTCTCTGATGATTCTGGCATGACAACATTCAACACTTGTTCTGTTTTTCGTTTATCTTGGATATTTCTGATTACATAAGACAACTCTTCCCATTTAGAATGGGTTCGAAGAGATATTACTACCGTATCAAGCAAATGGGCTGCGGTAAATCCTTGTCCCACGCACCACACATTATCAATCTTTACTTCAAAGTCTTCATTTATATATCTTTCTTCTGCCTGAGTATCCGAATCTATATAAGGATTTCTAGCTGTGGCTAGAATAAAAGCATACAAGGTTCTACCATTTGGATTACTTCGAAGATCAAATATACTTCGCAGATTTTCCTTAACCAAAGATGTAATGCCTTGTTCATATCTAACTCCATTAAAACCTTTTGTCTTCAATGCCTTTATAGTTTTGGCATAATTTGAAAATATCAGGAACAAATCTTCATTATCGTCTTTATCAAGAAAACTCAATTCATTGA
The DNA here is from genome assembly GCA_948759685.1 of uncultured Eubacterium sp. Next base: position 2,419 of record CAQBGY010000561.1, on the reverse strand, counting down.
AACAGGCTTGCCGATTGAAAGAATCCATAAGACATAATTTATATTAACTTCATCAATTGATTTTCCCATTCGTCAATGAAGTCTTGCGGATAATCGCTTAACTCTCCATTAAGTCCTATCTTGATAGGATTGTTTATCGTGTAATTCTGACCTTCCTCAACCCTTTTGGTGAAATAGTTGATACATACTTGTTTCGAGTGTATTACTTTTTCTTTTACTGCCACACGTAATCCATTTACAATATGGTCACTATGAGTTTCAATAAACAGTTGAGTACCAGCTGTAGCACACCTCGCAATCAACTCTCCCATTTTAGCTTGTCCCTTGGGATGAAGATGCGCTTCAGGGTTTTCTATAATAATCAGTTTATGAATACCACTTAAGCACGCGATAATGACAGGCAATATATAGGAGATACCGAAACCAACATTTGTAGGGCGAAATCTGTTAGTCGATATCGTGTCCGTTTGAAAACCATAAGATACGACTACTTTATCTATTTGAGGTAATTCTTCTGTCGTGATATTGACTCCGGGACTTATCACCTTCATCCATTCTTGTACCTGATCCAACAACTTGTTTGAAGAGGCGGTTTCGAGACACATTGATTTTGGAACAATAAGAGAATCACCATACATTGACAAAAAATGAGCTGCAAGTTCTCCATGAATACCTATGGTGTGGTTATTCGTCACCTCGTCATACGACATTTCATATGTGGTCGCTGGAGACATTCGTTCAGCATTCAAAAAAACAAAATCAGTAGTAAATAATGGCTGACTGAAAATCTCAGGATCCACATGACCCTCAAGCAGATTAAGGACATCGCTTTTTGCTGAATATTCGTAACTTACATTCAAAAAAGATTCTTTTTCTTCCTCGTCTTGAACAAAATCAAGGTCAAAGTGAATTTTTTCAGTTTCCGCAAAGTTATATAGAGCATCTTTACCACGCCCGATTTCAACCATACTTCCATTAAGACTCAACTGTTTCAAACCGGACTTCAAACTTTGACGAAGGAGCAACAATGATTGGATAACTGTTGATTTCCCCATTCCGTTCAATCCCATAAATAAATTTAAAGAGGTTGGAACAAGCATTAACGACTTGATGGCCTTGAAATTGTTAATATTAATTTTTGTAATCATCAGATAAGCATTTATACAAAATTTCGTGAATCCTATTGTAACGATAATTCACCCTTCCTTTATCACCTGTTGCCGATGTTATAGCAGCCACAAATGTATCATCGGTATTCATAAGTTTGGTAAACTCTTGAAAAATATTTTTTTTACGTGAAACAGCACGTTTTTGTTCTTCCAAGGTAAGATTGGCCAACTCAACACTCCATACTTCAAAAAGCGCTTTATTTATAGGCTTTCTTCTTTCATCTATCGAATACACCTTTCGGAAAGCCCATTTGCCAAATATGATTTTTGACAATTTCATAGCCTTATCGAAAGCTAATTGTATTTTTTCAAGTTCATCATTAGTTTTGGTGTTAAGTTGCCCCATTGACGAAGTCATAAAAGTATCAAGATCTGGCTTATACTCTTTAGGTCCGTTCAAATAAAAAGCGAGAAAACGAGTAACAAATTCTCGGTCAAGCATTCGATCTGTGGCTATAACATTTTGCGTAGCTTCTTTAAAGGAATTTAGTTGCGCTAAATTGGCGACAAACTTAGAGGGGATACCTTGATTCAATGCATGTCGAATTTCCTGTGGCTCCAATACAAGCCCTCCTGTATTAATACGTTTGAAGATATTAAACTTAACATCAGCAGGTGTACCTGGGTTAATGATGTATGCAACAATCTCAGTCTCTTCAATCATTCTACGATAGTTACGCGGAAGCTCTGAAAAGGTTTTTCCATTGATATTTTCCAAGAATTCTAATCCTTGCAGTCGCAAGTTTTCATCAACTACAAAATTTTTTATGGCAGAAAGACGTTGCAAACCATCAACAACAAGCCATTTTTCATCTTCTGTCCCATCAAAATAGAATGCTGGTAACGGGAGTTTAATAAGCATAGATTCTATCAGTCGGCTTTGCTTATCAGGTGTCCACAAATCTCCTTTACGTTGGAAATCAGGAGCCATATCTATTTCTGATTCACGTATTCTTTTGATAATGTTATCAAGAGACATTGTTTTACTTTTTATATTGATTTCCTTGGGATTAAAAGGTCTTTCAATAGGAATATCAGAGTCGTTGACAGATGCTAACGATTCTTCCTCAACCTTATATGATTGAAGAAACTCCTCTGCATCATGTCTTTTTTTTAACTCCTCTGTGTCAGAAGATGATATATTTTGAACATCTATAAAATCCATTATATTTATTTTTCTGCAAATATAGCGAATTTCAGCGAATTACCGGCTATGGTTGCTGAAATTTATACTTCAATCCATATTCTTC
>CAQBGY010000560.1 GCA_948759685.1 uncultured Eubacterium sp. | reverse complement strand
ATACGAGATGGGTCCGTGACTGGAGTTCAGACGTGTGCTCTTCCGATCTATATCGTTGCAAAGGTAAACCAGATGAGGTATAATAAAACCCTCCACCTTAACAGTAACCTATAAAATATAATCAAGCTATGGGGGATGATAAGTTGCAGGAAAGCAGACTATTTAGAATTTTGTATTATCTATTGGATAAGGGACGTGCTACTGCTCCCGAATTAGCAGAAAAATTTGAAGTGTCTGTTCGCACGATTTATCGTGATGTGGACGCTATGAGTAGTGCGGGTATTCCTATCTATGTTACAACTGGAAGAAACGGCGGAATACAGTTTCTTGATGATTATGTCCTCGATAAATCCTTTTTTTCAGATAGTGAAAAGTTAGAGATATTATCTGGTTTACAAAGTCTATCAGCCGTTCAATACCCAGAGGTGGATACTATTCTGAAAAAAATCGGTGCAGTTTTTCAAACCAGATTAACGGATTGGATTGATGTGGATTTTTCACGTTGGGGTAGTGTTGCAGAAAATGAAAATAGATTGTTTAGACTACTAAAACAAGCTATATTTGAAAACTGCGAAATCACATTTGATTATTACAATTCTTCCAGGGATAGTGGCAAACGAAACGTATATCCGTACAAATTGGTTTACAAGGATAAGGCATGGTATCTATACGCTTTTTGTCTGTTAAGGAATGAGAATAGGTTATTTCGTCTTTCAAGAATGAAAAATCTATTTTTAACCGAAGTACATTTTGAACGCAAAACAGATATACATCAATTTCATTCAGTTTTTCCAATGCCAGAGGAAATCGGCGAATTGATAGACTTGGAATTAGAATTTGCCTTAGATGTTGGGTATCGGTTATTTGATACGCTGGACGATGCAGCCATTACAGAGCATGAGAACGGATATACTGTTAAGCTCACCCTGCCAGAAAATAATTGGCTTTATGATTTTCTTATGTCATTTGGAGACAGAGTAACAATAATTCAGCCAGAGTCTGTGCGTCAATCATTGAAAGAAAAACATGAGGCCGCAAGAAAGCACCATACAGGAGAATGAAGATATGAATATTAAGAAAGCACTTGAAACGAAATCCGGTATAGCAAGCGGCATATATCTAAATGACATTGATATTGACCCGCTTACGATCAGGGCAATTATGATAAATGAAGTTGTCCCCGCTGATCCTGTGCAGGATTTTTATGGAGGCCCTGATGCTGATTATCTGAAAACCACTATCCCTCTTTTGCAGGGGGCGGGAGCAGAGGTTACATCCATACAAGACGCATTGCAAATGGGTATCTATATCACAAATGCTGTAAAAACGCCTAAGACAGAATATGCCATCGATAAAAGCAGCCTTGAAAAGAGTTTGCCCTATTTGGAAGAGGAGCTTGCTTTATTCCCCAATATAAAGGTTATTATGCTCATGGGTGATGTTGCAAAAAAAGCCTTTAACATGATTACGAAAAAGGCAACAAAGAAAAATGCTATTCCCGCTGTTTCCACCTACAAATTGCGGAGTAGCGAAATCTATTATGAGGGCATTAGAGTTATGCCGTCTTATATAATGACAGGGGGAAACATCCTGATCGAAAAATCAAAAGTAACAATGGCAACCGAGGATATTGCAACTATGTTAGAAATAATCAAGTAAAGCCCATATAAAAATTCTGAAAGCCTGACAACCGTTGTCAGGCTTTTCTTTATATAATATAGAAAAACTTTAAGGGGTAGGGTATGAAAGCAAAAGCATTAAACCAAAACTTTGTACTTTTGATAATAGGGCAGGCTTTATCAATGTTTGGAACCGTCTTACTCAAATTTACTGTGTCTTTGTTGATACTTGATTTAACCAGCTCTGCCGCTTTATTTGGAACAATTACCGCGATAAGTTACCTACCACCTGTTTTTTTATCTCTTATCGCTGGTATTATAGCAGATCGCAATAATAAGAGAAATCTTATGATTGCTTTAGACGGCTTGTATGGTATTATGGCTGTTCTGTTAGTGCTTTCATTATCGTTTTCTAATGTACTTATTTGGATAACGATTATCATGGTGGGATTGGCAGTTGTATCTTCTTTTGAAACTCCTGTTGTACAATCAAGCATACCGCTTATTCAAGAAAAACATCACCTTATACAGTCCAATGCTATCGTAAGTCAAATAAATATGCTTGCTAATCTGATTGGGCCATTATTAGCGGGACTGCTTTATAGCGTAGTCGGAAAGACAACTTTGCAGGGTGTACGAATTATCTTTTGGGGATGTGCCATTTGCTTTTTCTCTGCCGCTATCCTTGAGGCGTTCGTAAAAATACCGAAGATCACATTGACCCCAATTAGCAACCCGTTACACGCAATAAAAAAGGACTTGGGTGAAAGCCTTTATTTCCTAACATCAAAACAAATATATGTATTCAAGGCAATCCTCCTAAATGCTGTGTTTGTTTTCTTGATACAGCCCTTAATTACAACAGGCGCACCATTCATAATTCGAGTTGTACTTAATTTAAGCTCTGTGTTAAATGGTCTGTCACAGGCTTTTATGGGAGCAGCCGGACTGATAGGCGGGATAATTGCCGGAATAATTGCTAATAAATTCAGAACGGACAAAATCTATTGGCTGTTTTGGATTATGGGCATATCCATAGCGGCTTTTGGCAGTAGTCTTTTGTTCAAATTCTCGCCAAATTTGATCTATATCATATTTGTAATTATTAGCATTGTTGTTTTCATAAGTGCAAGCATAGCGGGGGTTTTTATTATGTCAGCCATTCAACAGAATGTGCCTGATGATATGTTAGGTCGTATAATGTCCTTTTATTCAGCAATAGTAAGTGTTGCCCTACCCACAGGAATTTTGTTCTATGGCTTTCTATATGAAAAATTTATAAATCATCTCCCAGCTATAATGTTTTTGACCTCAGCCTCAATATTAGCCGTAGGCTATATTGGTAAAAAAACTTATCGCCATTTGTAGAACGTCCCAATGAAAAACCATCATCTGCTCAACGGGAAATAGGAAACCGTTGTTTCGGCGACTGGTATCTGAGTGGCTGGACAAAGTATGAGTGGCCTTGCGGCGGTTTTGAAATACCAAATTCAAAGCCGCCGCTTTCTTTTGAAAAAATGGAAAACGGAGGGTGTGTTAAAGTCGCCCATTTTTAAGGACACGGCGGTATCCGGGAGGTATCGTCATGTCCTTTTTTATCCTGGCTCCCCCTAACTCGTCAAAAAAAGCATAGCACTTTCGCCGGGTTACTCCGGCCACAAACGCGAAATATGTAAGTACATAAAGAACCATGTCACTTCATGCGCCCGCACAGTACAACGCTGTGCGGGCGTCGTCGTTTCCTGTCGCTTCTGGTCATCGTGGCCA
>CAQBGY010000559.1 GCA_948759685.1 uncultured Eubacterium sp. | reverse complement strand
CACGCTTAACTCCAAGTGTTTCAATTTCAATACCTTGTCCAGCACATAAATATTGTAGATATTCCCTTTCCCTTCTTTGCCATGCCATTGTTTCATTATCACGCTTTCCTGTTGCTTATACAAAGGACGTGAAACTTCTTTATCAGCCTGTAGTTCCTACAACTGTGTGTCACATTTATATCTGCCATATAATTTCCTCCTTAAAAGCAGGAAACAGACAGGTTTCCCCATCTGTTTCTGCTGTCGATATTCTGATTTGCCGCTTACAAACATACTTCTTTCTTTTTTGCCTCTGCCTTGTTCGGTTCCGATGCTTTTTTCTGCTGTTCTGTTTTTGCCTTCATCTGTGACAGCTTATCCTTTACCCAATGAGCGCCCGCCTTTTTCTGCTTCTTTTTCGACCGTAAAGCGGGCGGAGAGCTGATCCAGTTTTTCCAGCGCACGGTCAGCCGTATCCATATTTTTCTGCAAATGCGCCACTCTATTTTTAATTGGTCTGTTCATAAGCCTTGTCAATGCAACCCTCTGTTTTTCATCTGAAACTTCTTTTGTGCCTTTTCCCACTATCAGCCTGCCTACGTTGGAAACGCTATTCTCAATCTGCTTTAATTCATTGCCAATACTGTCAATCTGGTTGGCGTTTTTATCATAATCTATTTTGACCTCCTGTATCTTTTCCTGATAGTCTGCAAGCACTGACCTGATGTCGGACAATCCTTTCTGTACCACCATGCACATTGCCGCTTTCCCTTTTTCCTTAAATGCATGAACTGCCTGCGCCGCTGTTTCCATCAGATGTTCTTTTACCGCTGAAAGCCGTTCCGACAGTCCCGCCGCTTTCTCCTGAAGCTGTGCCACTTTGTCCATAAGATGCTCTGTGACCGTTTCGAGCTGGCTTTCCTGTAATTTTGTAAGCTGCTCCCTCATGCCTTGCAGTTCATCTGCCACCATGTTAAGCTGCAACTGCATCCCTGCCACATACCCGAACATCTCCATAAATCCTTGTGACTGTCCGCTCATATCCTGCTGTCTTAAAAGCTCCATAAACTGCTTTATCAGGTTGCTTTCCTCCATGCCCTGTTCTGTGTTCTGTCCTGCTACATTCATATTTCTCTACCTCCGATTTTTATTTTTTACCAGATATTTGTTTTATTTTTTTATAATCACTGACTTCCTTATTAGAAAACTGTCTGCTTAATCCGTTTACCGTTTCCTGCACAGAAAAATACCGCCCTGTATGATTTACAAGACGGTATTTCCATACAATAGAAATCCTATTTTACGGAATTTCTATTGTTATAAATTAAAAAGGTGTATGATATTAATTTTCTCTATACCATACACCTAAAATTACTGTTATTTCAGCTAAAGCAGTCTTAGCAACTGTACCAGTTCATGCTGGTTTTTCAGATCGGACGCTGTTAACCGAGTATCAAACTGCCGAAACTTATTGTCCTGATAGAATAACAGAAGCTTTTCTTAATTGTTCGCTTCCAGGAATACCACCATACCTCCACCCATATACTGCATATCCTCGATGACACCCCATGCCAGTCCGAGAAGCTCTGCACCTGTAATTTCCGTGTTTCTGCCATCTGTGTAATTTTTACCAAGCTGTGCTATTAAATAAGCTGCCATTGTATATGTCTGTATCTGACTATCAAACTCACTGACACGCATAATCTTTCTTTTGACATTATTGCTTACCTTTTCGCCCCGAACCGTCAGCGGTTTTAATGCTATTGTAAAATATCCGGCTAACGCCATACTGTCCAGCGAAAACACAAGATATGTAACAGACTGGTTCTTTTTAGTAAATTCAATTTTGCTCTTTTTAAGATACTGGTCAATATCCAAATTTTTTGGACAGGAAAACCCGGAGAGTTCCTGAATCAACTTCTCCTCTCCGAATCTTGGGTTATCACTGTCAAGGTATTGGCGGATATTAGTGACTAAAAATTTATCTGTTTCCGCCATTTGCTTTCTCCCTTTTCTCCATAAACTCTATCAGTTCCGCTTCACCCTTTACAAACCTTGCAGCCACAGGAACACGAATCGGACGGTCATTGGCAGACGCTTCTATCGCATTAGCAAACATCTCCACCTGTTTCTCATCGGAAATGACAAAATTTTTCGTTATACTTGAAGTTGCCATATAAACACCGCCTTTGTTAGTATGGCTCATTTTATGTTACGCATACTTCCTTATTCCTATTTTACGATTTTACCAGCAGTTTTGCAATCGGATTTTTGCAAATTTTATATGACTGCCTCTTTTCCCTTTGCTTTATTCGTTCCAGCGTTTCCCATGCCTGCCACCTGTGCCTTGTATGCTTCCAGTTTTTCTTTCAGCGATGTTTTTGCAGGCTTTTCCGTAGTTTCGGCTACCCACTTTAATTCGTGTGGATTGCTGTTTTCTACTACATGATTATGTCCTGCATTTTCCTTTGCCTGTTCCTGCCTCTGGTCATCAGATTCCAAAATCTCGGCTTTCGGCTGGTCAGCCGTCTGATCATCGTATCCTAAAGTGTCTACTTTTGGCTGTTCAGATGTTTCATTGCCGATCTGTGCATCATTGCCATTTTCATCCATGTTGAGCAGGGCATTGAGAGCGGAAAGGCGGTCTAATTTCTCCTTCAGCTCCGCTTCCTGTGCAAAAGGTTTTGTCACCTCTGCTTTTGCAGTTTCAAGCTGCCGCTCCACATTTTCCAGTTTTACCTCTGCATTGTCAAGCTCTTTTGGCATAGACTCCAGCGCATGGTTGATACGTGAAATATTCCCGAACGGATCTGCACCAATTTCAAAGTTGTGGGAAAGCTGCCCTTTCAGGTTCATCATAAATTTATGGTTGAATGAATCAAATAATACTGCCATTTTAAAGCCTGCATATTCGCCTACTGTGACAGGCACATGGGCGCTTTTTAATTCCTTGCACATCTCTACTAGTGCTGTTCCTGCTTCTTTTTTATTCGTATAGAGTTTACTGCCTACTTTCATGGAAAACTGCTCTTTATCTGCTGGAAGGTTTGCCTTTGTGGTTTTAATATCTGCCTTCATACCATCAATGCGCTCTTTCAGTGTTGCTATCTGCTGTGGGTAATGCTGCGTGATATTGTCCTCAAGGCGGTATCTTTGGCTGGTATGGTTGGCTTTCATCAGCTTTAATTTGGACACCTGCACGTCTAAGTCCATCTTTTGTTTAATATAGGGATTTCCGGTAGCTAAGGCTTTTACCTCAGCATATGTGAGTGCTGCTTCGTCCACGTCCTCACAGCTACGCACGGGTGATTTGCTTGTCATAATCTGACTGATAAATTTCTGCTTGTTTTCGATCACTTGGTCGGGTAGGTCAGCGGTATTACTACCGCCTTCCCCCCTAAGAACCGTACGTG
>CAQBGY010000558.1 GCA_948759685.1 uncultured Eubacterium sp. | reverse complement strand
TAATTCGTTAGGAATAGTGATTTTGATACCATGTCTTTCATTTTTATCACTCCCTTATGAGTTTTCTGCATTATACCATATTTTCATGCTAAGATAAAGAGTACCAAGCTACCGACACTCTGCCGACAGCTTGGTCATGGTTAATCCTTTAGTACTGTTTTATAACAAGTATGGACTGTAATGAAGTAATATATGAAATATATTGAAGCTGTCAGAGCTATCGCAATCATAGTAGGGAAATAAAGAGTAATCGTATTTCCAAGCAAATCCTGCATGAGCCCTGTTTTATAAACAATCGTTGCGAATATACAGTCTATCAACCCGAAAAGGAATGGAATGCTGAAAAAGGTTAAAACCTGTTTTCTGAGAATCCTCTTTAGCTTTCTGTTTGAGTATCCCATTTTACTGAGTATTTCATAATCTGCTTTTGAATCCGAAACCGCAGAAATATTATTAAAATATAAGATACTGCCTGTTGCAATGAAAAACAGTACAACCAAAAACCCAATCAAAAGGAAAGTTGAACTGCTTGCCGACATAATCTCATTCACTCTATGGGAATGTCCCTGTAAATATGGGCTATTACTAAGCAGATTGCTCATGTCCTCGAACAAATTCTCGTTATCTCCGATGCCCTCGCCATTTATGCTCACAATACTGTTTTCTAAAACTGTACCAGATTTTATCTGTTCATAAACATTATCACTTACAATCATTGTACCTATGCTGTTTGCAAAGGAAATAGGATTGTTCAGCGTTGTTGCTTTTACAGTAAGTGGTATGCTGCCGTCATTGATATTCAAGGAATAGATGCTGCCAGTTTCATTACTCCCATCAGCATTAGGCTGATATTTTACCAAAATGCACTCGTCATCCTGCAATACCGATAGCTTAGCTACAATATCATTTCTCCTTTGAGCCTGTAACAAAGAGACATATTGCGAATATGAGATGCACTCAAAACCCGCTTCTCGAATTATATTTTCATTGTCAGCACTGCCTTTTGAAGTTCCCACGCTATACTCCATAGGGAGTTTTTCGGCAGATGCAGTCACCTTATAAATATCAGTTTGAATATAAGTTACGGAATCATCGGGTGCATATTGGCTAACAAGCAATTTTGCATTGTTTAACTGTCCTTCTTCCTCAATTCTAAATTCCAACTCAGAGGGAGCTATCCGAGCAACTGCAGCAATAGGATAGAAAAGCGATAGTGCCATTACACTTGAAACAGTCAATGTCGCTGCTGATAAAAGCGTAAGCATTATTAAAGTCTTAGCATTAGAGCGTATGCGATAAACAAAATTAGGAGCCGTCACAATCTTTGTTTCGGTATAAAATGTTTTCTTATGCTGCTTGCTTTTCTGCACAGCAAACGGGAGAAAAGAAGCAATGAACAGGACAGTTCCAACTACGATTAACACGGCAGTCAACAGCCCTGTCTGGTAAAACCCAACAGTAAACCATAAGGAATCAGAGCCACGGAAAATATCCAATGCCAGTCCATATCCGACAATGATTAGAATAAAGCCGAATATAGCAGGTGCTTTTTTGAATTTCATTCTTTTCTCCGCACTTTTTTCAAACCGAACCAAATCCATGAGCGAAGTTCTGAAAAGAAAGAAAGCATTTGATACAGCCATTACACACATTATCAAAAAAATAAAAATGACAGTGTTATTAATAGCATTTAAATTAAAAAAATGGATTTCCGCATTATCTATTGACAAATTCAAAAGAGCTGTTGTCCCATATACAATGCCCTTATGCATAATAGCTCCCAATACCAAGCCTACGATAAGAGAGCCGCAACCGATTAAAATATTTTCAGATACAAGCAGTGAAAGCATCTTTGATTTTCTATAACCTAACAATGCATAAATCCCGAGTTCCTTAGTACGGCGTCTCAAAAAGAAGCGATTTGAATATGACATATAAAAAATCACAAAGGCTACCAGAAATACAGAAATGACATTGCACATGGATTCTACTCGACCATCCCCCGATATTTTCTCAAGCATTACGCTGTTCATTGAAAATGATGTAAACGCAAAGTAGACCGTAATAACAAGGGATACAGACAGCAGATAAAGAGCATAAAATGAAAAATTTTTCCTTAAATTCTTAAATGCCATAGATAAATTATTCATTGTTTTCCCCCCCCCTTATCGTTCAGTATCTAATCTGGCAACTTCCGCAGCAATAGCTTCATAGAAGTCACGCCTGTTACTGCCATATTTGGCAAGTTCTTTGATAATACAGCCGTCCTTAAAAATAAGAATGCGGCTTGCAAAGCTCGCTGCATAAGCGTCATGCGTAACCATCAATATGGTGGTATGCAGTTCTTGGTTGGCTTCATACAAAGTATTCAACAGTTCCGTAGCTGAGCTTGAATCTAACGCTCCCGTTGGCTCGTCTGCAAACAATATACTTGGCTGCTTTACAATCGCCCTTGCTGCGGATGCCCTTTGCCGCTGTCCGCCAGACAATTCATGGGGATATTTGCCCAACTGCGATGCTATGCCAAATCTTTCTGCCAGACTTCTCACCATATTTTCGATTTTTTTAGGCAGAAGTTTCTGGAGGGTAAGAGGAACGGATATATTCTCACGGATAGTAAGGCTGTCAAGCAGAAAATACTCTTGAAATCCTAAATTGTCTTTGCGAAAATCGGCAGCACTTGTATGGTTGAGATTTTTCAAGTTCACGCCGTTAATCCAGATATCTCCGCTTGTAGGAGTATCTATCGTGGAAAGAACATTGAGCAAAGTGGTCTTTCCAGAGCCAGATGCCCCCATAATGCCAATAAATTCACCCTCGGCAATACGAAAGGATACCTTGTTTAAACTGGGATGTCCCGCTTTTCCATAGATTTTTGTTACTTCTTTTGCTTCCAATAATGTACTCATAGCAAATCTCCTTTTCATTTTGATATCCACATTCTACTCTTGTTAATGAAAAAGTGAATGAGTAAATCAAGCAATTTTTTTGCGTGATTTACTCATTCAAAAGAAAGCACAGGCTACTATTATCAATAATGTATATTTCTATTGGAAGAAGGAAACCTAATGGATTACGAGAATTGGGTGTTCCACGATGTTACGCCTATTTATCTGCAACTTTGCAACAAAATGTTGTATAAAATTCTTTGCGGAAATCTTTGTTCAGGGGAATCTATCCCGTCTATCCGTGAAATGGCAAAATTGTTACATATAAACCCGAATACTGTTGCGAAGTCTTATAAAAGGTTAAAGCAGGAACAACTTATCACTTGCTCAAGAAGCGGTAAATTCACTGTTACGCAAGATGCTAAGCATATACAAGATAAAAAGCAAGAAACTGTCAAGATACTTTGTTGCTCATATATGAGTAACATGTTTGAGTTGGGATTTA
>CAQBGY010000557.1 GCA_948759685.1 uncultured Eubacterium sp. | reverse complement strand
ACATTAACAAAAATCGAATTTTGTCCGATATACATATAAACATAACAAAAAAGGGGGCTAAACAGCATGGAAAGAGAAACTACGCCAAGTCAGAGTGAATGGCTGATTATGGAGGTGTTTTGGGCGAATGATACGCCTACCATGACCGCAAAAGAAGTTATCAAGAAAATGCAGGGCAGGTCAGATATGTCATCAAGAATGGTGCGTGTCCTGCTGAACCGTTTGTGGCAGAAAGGCGTTTTAAGCTATACCGTAGATGAGCATGATTTAAGAGTTTACCACTATACCGTAGAGAAATCAAAAGAGGAATGCCAAAGGGAGAAAAGCCGGAAGTTTGTGGAGAGCTATTTTGAGGGGAGCCGGAAGAACGCAATGGCGGCTCTTTTGCAGAGTGCAAAGCTAACGGAAGAACAGCTTCAAGAATTGGAAGAAATCTTGGATAAATGCAAAGACAAGGATAATGACAAAGAATGACGGTACAGGAAATTTGGAATAGCGGGATAAGTTTTTTGAACCTTGCGGCTATTTATTATGTCATTCAGATTTTAAAGTGTGTTCAGATTTCTTTCGTGATATTTGCATTTGTGTTTCTCCTGCGGAAAACTCTCTTGAAAAACAAGGTATTCCTAAAAGGTACATTATGGAGTTTGTTTCTTCCAGTCTTATTTGTAGGGAAGATAAAATTTTTTTATGAAGATACAATCGGTGCAATATTGTTTTCTTGGTGGGCTAGAATTTGCCAAATCCATGTATGGATAAATTGGGTTTACTTATGCAGCGTATTTGTATATGCTGCCCGGTTATTTTATAAAAAAAGAAAGCTGAAAAAACTGGTTGCAGGTATGGAAAAAAGAGAAGCCTGTGGTACTTGTATCTATGTTACCAAAATGCCTGTTACACCGTCCACCATAGGAATATTCAGACCAAAGATAATCATGCCGGAAGTTATACTGAAAGAATATGACCAAAAGGATTTACAGACAATCCTGCTCCATGAAAAGACGCATATCCAGTTAGGGCATTTGCTGTTTTATTTTTTGTGGGATATATTGCGGGTTATATTATGGCTCAATCCATTTCTTACCATAGACACAAGATATTTTCGGGAGGATATTGAGGAAATCTGCGACTTTGTAACAATCCAAAGAAGCCAAAGAAAAGCATATACATACGGGCAACTATTATTAAAAAGCATGAGGATATTGCAGGCAGAAAGTGAAGATTTCAATATGTATGCTACCTTTACAGGAGATAAAGAATATCAAAATATCCGGCAGAGAGTAACAAGGATTGCCCGGTATAAACCATATAGACGGATTGCGGCAGTTAGTACATTGATTGCTGCGGTATTGTGCATAGCAACAACAGGTATATGGATAAATAATATTTCTTATGACAGAAATATTGCAAATAACGCTATCTATACATACGGATTTGACGGTAAAAATGTTACTTTCCAAGATACCAATGATGAATTGCAACAAATGATTTCTTATGATAACAATTTCGTTTATGTAGACAGGAAAGCATTTGAAAATTATTTGCAGGAAAATAATGCAAGGGGGGATATTATTATTGTTTTTGGAGGTTTTTATAAACTTCCCGGCGTTGGAGGGATTGGGTGTCACTGTTATTATGAATTTGGTTCAAAGGAGCAGGTAGTCAAAATCCCTTATGGAAATCCCATGAGCGATTGGCGGGTAAAATTGCTTCAAATGTTATAAGCGCAATATGGAAAAGGAGTTCAAATAAAGTTTTTATCAAGGAGGACAAAATCATGGCAATGGAGATTACAAACAATTACAGCAGCTACGCAGCGCAGAGCGTAGCAGAAAGCAGTACAGCGAACAGCGCAAAGAAAAAGGAAACAGAAAAAACAACGGAAACATTGGAAAGTAATAAGGGAAAAAAGACAACTGATTATGCAAATGGACTAGCAAAACTTGTTCCAAGTGTAGATTTTAAGGTTGGAAATGCCTGTTCATCAGCCAAAAACGGCAAGTCATTGACTGTTAATCCAAAACTCTTGGAAAAAATGCAGAATGACCCCGAAAAAGAGAAAGATATGAAAGACATGATAAAAGGCGTTGAGTCTATGTCTAAATTGGCAGAAAGCATGGCAAAAGCCAGTGGCTGGACGATAGTGTATCAGCATAGTTATATTGATGAGAACGGAAATTATCATTGCAGGATGCAGGGCAGAAACGATGGTATGTTAAAATTGAGCGATAAGCTCCGGGAAGAAAGGAAGAAAAATTCTGAGAAACTGCTTGAAAAGACAAAAGAAAAGGCGGCTGAAAAGGAAAAAGAATTATCTGAAACTTTAGAAGAAAAGAAAGAAGTAAAAGAAGATAGCGCAAATGGAAAGATTGAAGAAAAATCAACTCCAAACAAAGCGGAACAGCTTCTAAATGAAAAATTGGCAGCTTCCAAAGACGGCATGATTTATCTGAATGATACAGAGATTCGGACAATTATTGAAGCAGCCAAAGAAGATATTGCAGGCAGGGTAAATACAAAACAACAGGCGGGAGTCGGTGCAAATTTGGATTTAAAGGCATAACAAGAAAAAAATTAAAATTTAAAAATTAGGAGGAACAAGAAAATGACAATTAACGGTATCAATGGCGTAAACACGCAAATGAAACAAATGGGAATGAATCAAGCAACGGATTCTTACAGTCGGAATATCCAGAGCCAGATTGCCAATGCGCAAAAACAGTTGCAGGAGCTTTCTTCCAATGAGGATATGTCATTAGAGGAAAAAATGAAGAAGCGGCAGGAAATACAGCAGCAGATTAGTGACTTGAATATGCAGTTAAGGCAACATCAAATGGAGCAGCGTAAAGAAAAACAGCAGGCAAAAAGTTCTTCTATGGACGATATGCTCGGTGGTACAAAAAGCGGAAAAACGGGAAGTGGAAGCAGCGGACTTTCACAGGCAAGCATGACGGCAATGATTTCTGCGGATACGTCTATTAAACAGGCAAAAGTACAAGGCAGCGTGGCAACAAAGCTAGAAGGCAGGGCGAATGTTTTGAAAGCAGAAGTCAAGCAGGGCGGAGGAAATGTGGAAGCCAAGAAAGAGGAAATTGCGGAACTGGAACAGAAAGCACAGACTGCAACTTCATCACAGCTTTCTACTTTGGCAGACGCAAATAAGACAATGGAGGAAGCCGCAAAGACAGATGACAAGGACGAAGAAGCTGCAAATACAAAGGAAAAAGGTTCAGACGAAAAGACATCTGGCGCAGATACACAGAAAGAAACTGGGTTAGGTTCAGAAAATGCAAACGAACAATCAGATGTTTCCGCTTCAAAGGGCGCAGCAGCCGAATCCATAGCCACAACACAACAGCCGACAGCATATGTGCCGGTGGATATTCGTTTATA
>CAQBGY010000556.1 GCA_948759685.1 uncultured Eubacterium sp. | reverse complement strand
TCACTGAAAACGGGGAATGGGGAGCGAAACAGAAGAAAATCTATGACCTTGACGAAAACGGCAAGCGTATTCCCGTCATTGACAAAAAGACAGGATAACAGAAAGTTGACAATCGGAACAGAAAACAGTGGAAATGCCACACTGCCGACAGCACTGACTGGAACAGCAGGGAAAACGCTAAAATGTGGCGAAAAGATTTAGCCGACACAATCAATGCCACCAATGAGCAGTTGGGGATTGCACTACATTGGGAACACCGCTCTTTTAAGGAACAGGGCATTGACAGAGAGCCTACTATCCATATCGGGGCGGTTGCCAACGCTTTAGAACGCAAGGGCATACAGACTGAGAGGGGCAATATCAATCGGGAAATTATTGAGCGTAACATGAAGCTGGAACAGGCGAAAGAAATGCTCATGTTTGCCAAACAGGAAGTACACAGCGCACAGTATGCCAAGATTAAGAGTACAGCGGTCAGCGCGAAGAATGAGGTCATGGAAATGATTGCAAAAGTGAAGGAGCGCAAAGGCAGACTTGATTTGCCGATTGTCAGCGGCAAGCATTTACGCAGAATATCCGATAGGACAGCCTTGCAGTTAGCCGACAATGCGGAAAAATTTATCACGACAAGGAAGATAGACAGCTTTGAGAGCCTTGCAAAATTCATGGCGGACAGGGAGCAGAAATACAAAGAGTTGGAAAAAGTACATCTTACAAAGGGGCAGAAACTAAACCGATTAAAGGAACTGTCAAAAATGTATGCCATCTATGCTCCAATCCAAGCAGCTTATAAAGAGAGCCAGTCGCTCAAAGGATTTGCAAAAATGAGATATGATAAGGAGCATAAGGACAGCTTATCGAAGTACTCCGAACTAAAGGAGCGTATGCAGAACCTTTTACAGAACGGCGAGAAGATAACGCCAAAACAGTGGAAAGCTGAAATACAGTCCTTGCAATCCGAGTGTAACAGTATCGGCAAAGAGCAGACAAAGAACGCTACAGAATTAGTATATGCCGAGGTAATCAGCTATAACAAAAAGAACCTTGAGAGGGAACTTCAGAACGAAAGCCGACAGCAGAACAGGCAACAGAGCAAGATTCATAAGCGGAGAGAAGAAGAAATTTAATGTGAATTTTATTGTAAATAGGAGCTTTTTTTGTATAATTAAAGTGTGGCAGGAGTAGGCTATATTGCATATTCTGTTACAGATTATAAGAAACCGAGGTGATAAGGTGCAGGACGAGCCAAAACAGACAATACCCGAAGAAGAAATTGTAGCTAAATATACCATCAAGGACAGTGTTTTTCTGACTTGTTTAGGATTAAAAAATATCTGTTGCAATTATACAAGTCACTCCACCCGGAGGATAAAACAGCTACAGAGAATGAACTGACAGACATTACGATTAAGAATATTCTGACAGACGGGATTTATAATGACTTGGGCTTTCTTTTTAGGGAAAAATTTATGATTTTGTTGGAAGCGCAGTCACTATGGACGCTGAACATTATTATAAGGGCATTGATGTATCTTGCACAGACATATCATGATTATTTTGAGCGTACCAATCAAAACCTATACAAAAGCAAGAAAGTAAAAATGCCAATCCCCGAATTGTATGTTATCTACACAGGTGACCGAAAAAATATTCCTGATGTAATATCCTTATCAGAGGAATTTTTTGACGGGGCAGATATCGCTGTTGATGTAAGGGTAAAGGTTATCTGCGAAAGCGATACGGACAATATAATCAACCAGTAAATTGTTTTCTGTAAAGTATATAATGAACAGATGAATCTATATGGCAGAACAAGAAAAACGGTTATGGAAACAATTCGTATCTGTAAAGACAAAAACGTGCTAAAGGAATATTTGCTTGACAGGGAAAAGGAGGTTGTATCAATTATGATGAGCTTGTTTGACAAGGAAGAGGTTATGAGGTCATATATCAAAAGCGAACGTTATGAAGCTGAACAGGACAAAGCGAAAAGGACAGCCCTTCATTTATTAAAATTGGGAAAAATGTCTTTGGAAGATATAGCAGAAGCTACAGAGTTATCACTTGATATTGTTAAGGAATTGGAAAGCCAGTCAATGCAGTTAGCATAATCAACAAAATAATTTAATATCAAAATAACAGCGTAAAGGCGTATGGAACAGTAAATTGTAAACCATGCGTCTTTTTTTGCGCCCAAAAGGAGGAACATGAGCGACAACATTCAGACCAACACCACAGGGCGATTAACGCCCTGTTTACAACAGAAGATTGACAAGACAAGGTATTTAGTCGAGGTACATTTTTCTGATACAAGCACCCAAAGTGTAGAGGACAAGTTAAAGCGTATCATTCTCCATGACTTAGAGCATGGGAAACAGGGCAGACCAAGAAAAAGTGATGAAAAATGATGAATACGTCCTTGACAAGCAGCAACAGGTGCTGCACCAAAATACTTGTTCTTTAGCATTTTGTGTGCAAAATCTGTTATAATTCACACCTCAACCGATTAAAAATCAACTAAAACCAGCATAGGTGTAAATTGTAACTTTTCAGTGCAAATACGGAAAAGAACATTGGTAGTATTTTATCCGATGCCTGCTATAATGAAATTATACTCACGACAGATGAAATCTGCCGTGAGTATCGCGCCAGCCGCAGCCACGAAGTGGCATATTTCCTATCGGAAAAATTGTCATATAAGATTTTTTAGATTGTGGCTTGTGCGCATCACATTATACTGGGCGGTCAGCCTTTTCGACCGCCAGCATATCAACTGCAAGGAGGATGGAAAATCATGAAGTTAGGTAACAGATTATTTCATGCAAGAAAAAAAAGCGGATTTTCGCAGGAGGCGGTTGCTGAAAAGCTTGGCGTGAGCAGACAGACAATTTCAAAATGGGAGCCGGACGAAACAGTTCCCGACATTTACCAGTCGAAAAAAATGGCAAAGCTATACCGAATGACTTTAGATGAGCTCATTGAATTTGATGTGGAGCTGGACGAAATCCAGAAGATTATCGACAGGACGGATGAAAAGGCTGCAGACTCCATAGACTGGACGGATGAAAAGGCTGCAGACTCCATAGACTGGACATCCGCATGGGGCAAAAAATATCCCATTCTCTCTTCGGAATACTCCTCAGACCGCTCTGGATTGTCAGTTTCAATACATCTCATGTTTCTATTAATCGGCGGTAATGTCAAGGGGAAAGAATTTTTATGGACGTTTCAATACATCTCATGTTTCTATTAATCCTGTCATGGTACACCTCCCTGTCCGGTTATCGGACGTTTCAATACATCTCATGTTTCTATTAATCAGCAACAAGCGCATAAAGGAGATTGTTGCGTTCGAGTTTCAATACATCTCATGTTTCTATTAATCTTGTGCTAGTA